>JBAUHD010000115.1:0-7255 GCA_049680085.1 Acidobacteriaceae bacterium | reverse complement strand
CTGGCGGCGCTGCGGGAGGCGCGAGGGCGCGGATTAGCAACAGTCGCGATCACGAACAACGCCGACTCGACGATGGCGCGGGAGGCGGATTCGTCGCTGCCGACCGTGGCCGGAACGGAAAAGGCGATTCCGGCGACCAAGAGCTTTACGACGCAGCTTACGGTGCTGTATCTGCTGACGCTGTACGTGGCGAGGCTGAACGGGCGCATGGCGGGGCAAGCTGTGGCGGCGCATCTGGAGCGGCTGAAGGAGCTGCCTGGTCAGCTTGAGGCTTCGCTGCCGCGATGGGAAGAGCAGATCAGCGGCATTGCGGACGAGCTGCACGCCTCGAAAGGGTTTCTGTACCTCGGGCGGGCGATTCACTATGCGATTGCGCGCGAGGGCGCGCTCAAGCTGAAGGAGTCGGCGTATATGCAGGCGGAGGGGTATCCGGCGGGCGAGCTGAAGCATGGCCCGAACGCGCTGGTAAGCCCGGAGGCTCCGCTGGTAATGCTGGCCACGCGCGACGCGGAGGATCCGGACTCGGTGCTGCGGTATGAGAAGACCCTGCAACTGATGCGGGACATGAAGACTCAGGGGGCGACGATCTTCTCCGTGGTGACGGAGGGCGACGAGGAAGCGGCGGGGCTGAGCCGGTATTCAGTCGCGGTTCCGGCGGTCGATGAGTTCCTGCTGCCGCTGCTGGAGGTGGTTCCGCTCCAGCTATTTGCTTACTTCACGGCGATTCGGAATGGAGTGAACGTGGATGCTCCCCGGAATCTGGTCAAGGCCGTGGTGACGGAATAGGTTACGCAGGGCTCAAAGCTCAGGGCTCAGGGCTCAGGGCTCAGGGCTCAGGGCTCAGGGCTCAGTAAAAGGCTAGTTCGCCCCGTAGACGGGGATGGATGCTCCGTGGATTACCCTGGCTTCTTCGCTGCATAGGAACAGGATGACTTGGGCGATTTCCTCGGATTTGGGCCATTTGGTGAAGTCGGCCTGGGGCATGGCACGGCGGTTGGCCTCCGTGTCGATGATGCTGGGCAGGATCGAGTTGACCCGCACGCCTGTGCCTGTGAGGTCGGCGGCGAGCGAGTCCATCATGGCGACGGCGGCGGCTTTGGACGCGGCGTAGGCGAAGGCTCCGGCGGCGTGGTCGACGGCGGCTCGCGCGGCGATGTTCACGACGGCTCCGGTTCCCTGCTTGAGCATGATGGGGACGACGGCACGAGCCAGCAGATAGCCCGCGCGGAGGTTGAGGGTGAGCATGCGGTCGAGGATGGCCGGTTCCGTTTCCCACAGAGGCTTGCCCGCGGCGTATCCGCCAATGGTGTTCACGAGCGCGTCGATGCGGCCGTGGTTCGAGGTCAGCTCCGCGATGAGGCGGGTTACGGAGGCTTCGTCAGTCGCGTCCACCTGGTAGCCATCAAGCGAGGCCGAGGCAGAACCGGCGGCGGTCTTGAGGGCGGCAAGTTCGGGCTCGGAGCGGTAGGTTACGGCCACCCTGGCGGACTGGTTGAGGAACGCAAGGCTCACGGCGCGGCCCAAGCCTCCGGTTCCGCCGGCGACGAGGATTTGTTGACTTTGGAAGTTCTGGGACATTCGGTTTCCCTCTCGGCCAATTGTTCCACACGCCGGCTACGAATCCCATTGGGTGTGTCTTAAGTCACTCTTCGCGGACCGGGTGGTGTGATTCAATTGGGACGGAGGTGAGATTGTTGCGTAAGGTCATTTTTGTGTTGGCGCTTGCCGGGATTGTGGATTCGGGGCTGGCGTTGCAGGCCCATTATGCGGCGTCGGGCGGCGTGGTGAGCCATGGCGCGTTTTCGACGCTGGGGCTGGTTCCGGTGGCGGTGATCGGCATAGTCGGCTATGCGCTTCTGGCGTTGCTGGCATGGTTTCGCCGGCGGGGATGGACGCTGCTGTTCGCATGGATTGGCCTGGGATTCGCGGCGTATCTCTCCTATGTCGAGGCCTATGTTCTGGGGGCCTGGAGCGCGTACTGCGTGATCTCGCAAGTCCTGATCGCGGCGATAGCGGTGCTGGCGGCCGTTGACGCGGGCTTCGCCATCGCGAAAAAGATCAGGGGAGCCACGGATGCGGTCGATCAGGTCGTGACCGGCTTGCGGTACGGCTGAGGGTCAGCGAAGGAGCGGGTGGCTAAAGAGCGGTTGGCTAAGGACCGGGCGGCTAAGAAGCGGTTCGCGAAAAAGTGTGTCGGAGATGCTGTAGTTCATTGATTCTGCTTGGTTTTCTGGATTTTTCGTTGCAGATCATTGATTCTGTTGAGTTTTCTGGGAATTTATCGGGGTTTGTCCCCCCATGCAAGCCAAAAGCAGGCTTGAATGGGCCACCCGGAAAAGTTGGGCTTAAGTGGCACCCGGTCTTCGAAAAACAATCAAAAAAGTTGATATTGATCCTGAAAACAAAGGACTTAATAAATCTTGATCCTGTAAACAAAGGACTTACGGGATTTGATCCTGGAAACAAAGGGTTTAGCTCCTTTTGGCTGTTGGGCGGCTAAGAAGCGGGTGGCTGAAAGCCGGGTAGCGAAAATCTTGGTCATGGCTGCTCCCGAAAAAGCAAAAGGCACAGCGCGGCGCTGTGCCTTTCAAGAAACACTCTCTATTTCTATTTTACCAGTTTCGGAGAAATGAACTGCATTGGGTAAGTGGCTGGATTGAGGAGAGTTGCTGGCTCCGTGGGGTTGACAGGGAAAAATCCGCGCTGCGTCACGGTTACGGCGCATGACGCGAACATGCGCGGCTTCGACCTATGTATTCCTCCGGATTGCTCGTGTGCGCTGAATGCGGAAGTTCCTTACCGATGCCGCACCAGATCATTGTTGCTCACATGCTTGATGACTGAGCGAGGCAAAATGAACGGCGAATCCTTTCTGGCGCTCGGGTTGAAAGGCCTTGACCCAAACGAACCGGGTTCATTCAATTCGGATGAATGCGGTTGCTCGGTGCGATATTTGAAGTATGGAAGCGGGGATGGCTCGTTCAGCGAGCTAAGATCGACGACTGCAATGCCGTTGCCATTTGCGCCCGTGATATCGATCAAAACATTGTCGTGACCATCTCCGACCAAGGCATCATAGTTTTGCGATAAGGCGAAGGGCAGCGCAATCCTTAACCTTAGAGTCCCCAGTTCGCCATCGAAAACGTCAATCCCATTGGTCGAGGGTTGAAACAGCAGGCTACCGTCGGGACTGAGCGCTGTGCCGTATACGTAAGTTGTATTGAGTGCTTCGCGATCATTGAGCGTGAGGTATGATTCGGCATTCAAACTGGCGTCGTAGAGATAGCTGGTTGCTTCCAAAGTAGTTTGATCTGCGGAAAGGGTAAGGTCGTAGTCTCCACAGCAAACGGGCCCGGTGGTGGCGTAAGAGACGGAGTCCGTTGATGTGTCCACGCTGATCACCGTGCCGCCGCCGTCATTCAGAAACACCTTAGAATTGTCTGAAGTGATAGCTACCTTGCCTTCAGAGGCATTGATGGGATAACCCATCACATTGCCGGTCGCCGTATCAAGCTTGAAAAAGCCGTCACCGCTTCCTCCGCTGGTGTAAGCTGAGAAATAAATGTCGCCAGTGTCGCTGATCGCCAAACCATTGGGATAGATTCTGTAGGCTGCGAAATAGGCTGACACCGGGAAGGATTGCACCGATCCTGAGTCGGGGTCGATGAGGTAAATCATCGCGTCGCCCGAATCGGAAACGGCCAATTTGCTGCTATCGGGAGAGAGTGCGATGCCCCAAAGCCGGTGCCTTCCATTTGGAGAAGCGGGGACCGGAATGGGGGTAAGCCACTGGCCCTGAGATTTGGAGAAGACCTGAATCGTCGCCGCATCGGTGAAGTAATATAGATCCCGCTTTGGATCGTACACGCCTTGGGCGAGCACGGCGCCGTTTAGGGAGAATCTCTGAGTCGCGGGTAGATAGGACATCCCATTGGTAAGTGTTGCCGATCCGGACTCGGTGGTTACCGTAATATCGGAGGACGTGACGGCAACTCCCGCGGGGATCGCATAGGAAACAGATTGAAGGGGAAATGGCGGGGATTCGACGCCGTAGGCGTTCGCATAATAGGACGTAATCTGGGCTTGCTTACCGCCCACCGAGACTTGAAGGTCGGTGGGAATCGCGTTGTTGTTTGTGGGCCCAAATCCATAGCCGTAGAGAACGCCGGTTCCTCCGCCTTCGGCTGTCGAATAGTTCGGCGTCGCCTCAAGAATTGTAGGCCCGTAACTGAAGGCTTCAGGGAATATCTCCAAACCCCCGTCGGTCATGACTCCATATACATCCACTGGTCCGGAAGGACCGGGAGGTGTTGTCGCTTCAAAATACCGATCACCGATTTCAGAAATCGACGAGGCCAGATTCTTCCCAAAGTAGAGCGCGGCGAGCGTTGCTCCGCTGAAAAATTTCGGTTGGGTCCCGCCTGCCGACGGGCCGGTTGCCGGATCAAGGTAGGCATTGTCCATCGGTGTCCCTACCGGACCTGTCCTCAGCGCGGCAGTGTCGAGGAAACCAACCCCTTCTTCCATGGGGCCAGCCAGCAATCCGGTACTATCCATTGCCTGAAAATCGGGGCCGTTGACTGGAGAACTTGGACTGCCGCCAACGATTGGAGAAAGGAAGAGATTGGGAAGCCAGCCAATCTGCGCGCCTGTCGCAATGTTGTATGCATACACTATCGGTGTGTCGGTGTCTCCTTCACCGATATATACAGTTGAGGAATCAGGACTCACGAACATAGCTGTCGCGCTGGTGGTGTCTGTCGACAACTGAATCGAGGACTTCTGAGCAAGTGTGCTGGCATCCAGCACGAGAATCTGGCCCGGGAGCGAATCCGGGGTTCCTCCGCCAGGTTGGAGAGCCAAAAAGAGCTTCCCATCCGGCGTGGAAACTACAGGAAAGCCTATAGCCGGAGCGGAAGAGTTCACTTGTCCCGTGATGGTGTTGAGGGTGCAGAGTGAGTTAAATGCAATCGTCACGATCGTAGTTCTGTCGCCGGTCAGCGTAAATTCGAAGATATGGCTGCTGTCTGTGCAATTGTTTGCGTAATCTCCGTTCCCGAAGGACGTCAGCGAATTATCGGACGGGCTCCAGATTGCGAACCCGCTATAGCCATCCACCCCTGGAAGGGCTCCCTGTCCGCCCAAAAGCGCAAGTTTACCGTTCGCCAGTACCAGCGCTGAGTAAGCTTTGTATCCATTCGGACCAATTTCGGATGCGAGGTACCTGTGAACGACTTTCATCCCAACCGGATCGATGGTATAGACATCACCGATTTGTGTTCCGACATACAAAGTAGTATGGTCGGGTGTTTCGTCGACAGAGAACGCGCCTGGGACTGTAATGGTTCCAATTTCAGTTTGTGTTGCCGCGTTGAGCACGATGATTTGATTCGCGCTCGGATCCGTGACAAAAAATCGATTAGTAACTGGGTCGAAGACAATCCAATGGCTATTATTCCAAAGGAAATATGGGGTCGCGGCATCCGTGCGCGTATATCGCGTACGCGGAACGGAGACGTCCCCCGCGTACGGAGCAACGGCGATGCTCATCGTCGTGGTGTGGCTGAGCCAGCCGGATAAGCCGGTTACGGTGAGCGATGTTGTGGATGGCGAAAGGTATGCAGCGGCTGTAAATTTCAACTGGCCCGACTGCCCAGGCACGACTTGGAGCTTGGCGGGGGAAACCGACACGCCCGAGGGAAGTCCACTGATTTCAATGTCGACTGGCGAGGTAAAGCCGTTAGTCCCTGTCACCGTAACCGAAGCTGTTGCTGACGAATCAGCGTCGAGGGTGATCGGCGTACTGGAAACGGAAAGACCAAAGTCTGGATGAGGGGGCGGCGGCTGCGAACTGCCTCCGCCTCCGCCGCTTCCGCAGCTCGTGAGCCACAGCGCTGCCGCCAGGAGTGGAAGCGCGGCGAGACCCGATATTTTCGCAAAGAACTGAGAGACCTCGTCGCATCGGCTATTCGCTTTCCCCACACGGATCATCCTCCATATTGATAATTGGCAATTTCTCGCCTGAGTACCGCAAGAAAGAGAAACAATTTGGATTTTGTTCGAATTGTACAGTTGGTTGTAGCTGTAGCACAGGGCGTTTCTCGATTTCGCGCTCGGCAAGTTCCAACCCGCAAACTCATGAGCTGGCAGCGCGGGTTCCTCGACCGGTTTAGGATTCTTCGGCGAGGAGGGCGAGGGCTTGGGCTTTGGTGTGGATGCGGCCTTCTAGTTGGGCGTCTTCGGCTTGGGCCAATAGGCGTTTGAAGGCGGGGCCGGGTTTGTAGCCTGCTTCGATCAAATCGCGGCCGGTTATCAGGAGTGGGGGGCGGACTTCTTCTTCTGGCGTGGCTTCGTATTTTTCTTTTGCGAAGTTGTAGAGGTCGAGGCCGCCGTGGCTGGCGAGGCAGTCCATTCGGTGCAGGACGAGATGTTCGGGAAAATTTTGGAGGCGGAAGAAGCGCTTGAGGGTTGAGGGCTTCATGCGTTCGACGTCTCCGAACCTCATGTGGTTTTCGACGAGGGCGGCGATCTGGGCGGAGTCTTCATTGGAGAAGCGGAGGCGGCGGCAGATGTCCTGGGCGATGCGGACGCCGATTTCTACGTGTCCGTTGAATCGGATGCGTCCGGGGCCGGGCTGGAAGGTGGCGGGCTTGCCGATGTCGTGGAGGAGCGCTCCCCAGGCGAGCGTGGGCGAGGCGCCGGCGGGGAGTTGCTGGAGCAGCATCATGGTGTGGATGAAGACGTCGCCCTCGGGGTGGAATTCGGGCGGCTGCTGGACTCCGTGGAGGCGGTCGATTTCGGGCAGGACGGCTTTGAGCAGGCCGGTGCGGTCGAGGAGTTCGAAGGCGCGGCGGGCGCGGCCCTCGGTCAACATGCGGGTGAGCTCGTCGCGAACGCGCTCCAGGCTGACCTGATGGATTTGGTCGGCGCGGCGCTTGATGGCGCTCTCGGTGCGGGGGGCAATTTCGAAATTAAAGCGGGCGGCGAAGCGGACGGCGCGGACCATGCGGAGCTTGTCTTCATCGAAGCGCTGGGCGGGGTCGCCGATGGCGCGGATGAGTTTGGCGTCGAGGTCGGCACGGCCCTGAACGAAGTCGAGGACGTTTTCGGTCTGGGGATCGAAGAGCATTCCGTTGATGGTGAAGTCGCGGCGGAGGACGTCTTCTTCGGCGCTTTCGGAGAAGCGGACGGCGTCGGGACGGCGGCCGTCGGAGTAGGCTCCGTCGCTGCGGAAGGTAGCGACTTCGGTGATGAT
>JBAUHD010000114.1:0-5812 GCA_049680085.1 Acidobacteriaceae bacterium | reverse complement strand
TTGACCTGCTCGAAGGCGAGCTGCAACGAGCCAGCGCCCATGGGTTCCAGATGCTCGGCGACGATCTGCACCTGGCCGCGCTGCTCATAGAGCGAGAGCCGCCCGCGCAGCAGAACGTAGAGTCCATTTTCAGGACGAAAGCGCAGCAGCGATGCCTGGCGGCGAAAGAGCACGGCTGTAAGCTGGCCGCTATCGTCCTTGAGCGTGAAGTAGACGTGGCCGGAGGCGGCGGGGCGGAGGTCGCAAATTTCCCCTTCCACCCACAGGTCGGCGAATTCGCGCTCGATATCGGCGCGCAGTTCGCCTACCAGCTCGCTCACCTTCCAGACGCGGCGCTGCAACGGCTGTGCCGCTTCAAAGCTGAAGCCGAGCTGCGCCAAGCGCGGATAATTCTCCATAGTCACCAAGTTTATCTTCAGCGGTGGAAACGCGAGAGCAGGTAGAGGACAAGCGTCAACAAAACGCTAATCAGGATGCAGGTTCCGAGCGGAAAGTATATGGAGACGTGATTGCGACGCCAGGAGAAATCGCCCGGCAGATGTCCGAAAGAGACGCCCAGAAGCCCGAGCAGGTAAACGGCTCCTCCGGCGAAAAGCAGCAGCAGGCCGAGTAAAATGAGCAGGCGCGCGAGTCCGGGCATCCCCTTCAGATTACAGCCCGCTTGCCCGGGAAGCGCCATTGACTTACGTGCTCCACTCCTGCTTTGCTCCAGTAGAAGAGGGTTTGATATTGCATATCGTCCTGTTTTGCGCCGGAATCTGTTGTATCTTCACGGCCCTGCTGGATGCGTTCCAGACGGTGATTCTGCCGCGCCGTGCGATCGGTCGATTCCGCATCACTCGTATTTTCTACGACATCACGTGGTGGCCCTGGTCGCGTCTCGCCAGTTGCATCCGCAATGCCCGCAAGCGCGAGACAGCGTTCAGCTATTATGGGCCGCTTTCCCTTGTGCTGCTTATCGTTATCTGGGCGGGCGCGCTTGTGTTCGGTTTCGCGTTGCTCTTCTTTGCGCTGCGTCTGCCTTTTGCCGATCCAGTGCACGCGCACGCCGGGTTTGCTTCCGATGTCTATCTGAGCGGCACCACGATGTTTACGCTGGGAATTGGCGATATTACTCCGCATTCCTCCGCCGCGCGTCTTGTGGTGGTGCTGGAGTCGGGAATCGGGCTGGGGTTCCTGGCGATGGTCATCGGCTATTTCCCGGTGCTTTACACAGCCTTTTCGCGACGCGAAGTGACGATTTCTCTGCTGGACGCTCGCGCAGGATCGCCGCCTACCGCCGCCGAGCTCATGCGGCGCCATTCCTTCCAGGGCGGCAGCGACGCGCTGAACCTCCTGCTTGTGGAATGGGAGCGCTGGTCGGCGGAACTGCTGGAGAGCCATATTTCCTATCCGCTGCTCTGTTATTTTCGCTCGCAGCATTCGAATCAGAGCTGGCTGGCGGCCCTTGTTTCGGTGCTCGACGTCTGCGCGCTGATGATCGCAGGCGTGCAGGACCATGCCGCGCGACAGGCGCAGTTGACGTTCGCCATGGCGCGCCACGCGCTGGTGGACCTTACCCAGGTGTTCTCCCAAAAACCGGTGGAGAGTTTCGAAGATCGCCTGCCGCCGGACCGCTTCGAGGCGCTCTACGAGCGGCTGCGTGAATCGGGAATCAATATTTGCCGGGACGCCCATTCGATGGGGCGTCTGAAGGAGATGCGGGAGCTTTACGAGGGCTACGCGGTCGCTCTCAGCCGCTATTTCCGAATGCCGCTTCCACCCTGGGTGGCCGAGCATCCGCGTAAGGACAATTGGCTCTCCGTGGCGCAGGTCAGAAAGGCCACCGAAGCTGTCGCCGTCGAGGAAGGCAACCGCGGGAACGTCCAGGATGAGGAGGATCATCTGTTCTGAGCCGGTGGCTGCGCAAGAGCGCGGTGTTCTGCCGCGCTCCGGTTATGCCGTAACCGGGTCAAGCACGCGCGACCAGTGGCGGGCTGCCCGTCCGGCGTGGGCCTGCTTGTGGAAGGCGTATCCGGCGATGAGCGGCAGGGCGAGTGTGGCCTCGCTGTAGACCATCTGCTCATAGGTTGTGTCCACCTTGCCCCAGGAACTGGCTTCCTTAAGCGTGCTTGAGGAGAGAGCCCCGTCGCGAACGTCGGCCACCGTGATCTGGATGGCGTACTTGTGCATGGGGGCTTCGGCTCCGAGTACGTCGGCCGCCACCACGATGTCCTGCGCGAAGTTTTTGGGAACGCCGCCGCCAATCATCAGCAGGCCGGTGGTGGGGTTGTGGATTTTCAACTGCGTCAGCTCGTAGAAATCCTTTGCCGAGTCGAGGGAGACCTTGGGTTTGTCCTGGCGGGCGTGCTGGTGAGCGACCAGGCCAAATCCGGCGGAGCAATCGCTGAATGCGGGGCAGAAGATGGGCACATCGTTCTGGTAGGCCGAGTAGACGATGGAATCGACGCCGCTCTTGGCGGGAATCTTGCCTTCCTTTTCAAGGTATGCGCCCATGGCGCGGATGAACTCGCGCGAGCTGTAGGGGCGCGGGTCGAGCGAGTTGGCGATCGTCTCGGTGGCCTCGTCGCAGGCGCGCAACTCTTCCTCGTCGATGAGCGTGTCGTAGATGCGATCAATCATCAACTCGCGGAGGGTTGCGTCCTCGGTGCCCTGCTTGAAGAGGTCGTCGGCAATGTAGTGCTTGAAGCCGAGGGCCTCGAAGAAATCCTGATCGACGATGTTCGCGCCGGTGGAAACGATCGCGTCCACCATGTTGCTGCGGATGAGGTCAACGAAGATCTGCTTGAGCCCGGCGCTGACGAGCGAACCGGCGAGGCATAGGATGACTCCGCAGTCGTGGTCACGCAACATGCGCTCATAAATGGAGGCGGCGCGGGCGAGGTCGCGCGAGCTGTAAGCCATGTACCGCATGGCGTCGACAAGGGCGACGACGTTGTGCTGCTTGATGTCGATGTGCTGAATGGGCTGTTTGAGAAGGTCTTGTTTCGTAGGCATGACTCTTCCAGAATACAGGGTTTTTCAGGGCTCAGGCTCAGGGCTCGTGGCTTGCCCGCGACCAGTGGGAGCGGCCCGCGAGGCTGGCGTCAGGATGGCGCGAAGCGCGGTTGCGTGGACGGCGAGTCCCGCGTGTGCCGGGGCGGCTAGCCCCCGATGTGGACCATGCTGCGGGAGGGTTTCAAAAACCCCGGCTCGCCGATGTGGTGGCGGGCCTCCTTCTGGTCGACAGTGCGGCGGATGAAGGCGGCCAGGTCGTCGTCGGTACCGCCGCGCCGCATGACGCCATAAAGATCGTGGTCGAACTGCGAGAAGAGGCAGGTGCGGATTTTTCCGTCGGAGGTGAGCCGGACTCGGCTGCACTGTCCGCAGAAGGCCTGCGAGACCGGCGCGATGATGCCAATTTCGCCGATGCCGTCGTCGAAGGTGTAGCGCACGGCGGTCTCGCTGGGTGTGTTGGGGTCGAGGCGCACGACTGGGCGGACCGTTTCGAGCTTCGCGACGACTTCACGGACGGGGACGACGGATTCGGGTTTCCAGAGGCGGCCCTCTTCGAGCGGCATGAACTCGATGAAGCGGACGATGACGCCTTCCTCGCGGGCGAATTTGGCGAAGAGCGGAATCTGATCGTCGTTGAAGCCGCGCAGCAGCACGCAGTTAACCTTGACGGGCGCGAGGCCCGCGGCCTGCGCCGCGCGGATGCCCCGGACAACGTGGGCGAAGCTCCCAGGGACGCGGGTGATGCGCTCAAAGGTCGGGGCATCGACGGCATCCATGCTTACGGTGATGCGGCCCAGACCGGCATCTTTGAGCTGGACCGCCTGGGCTTCGAGCAGGTGGCCGTTCGTGGTCAGGGCGAGGTCGAGCTTTTCTCCGGCGGCGGTTCTCACCTTCGCCAGCTCGCGGAGCAGATCGGTCAGCCCCTTGCGGAGCAGGGGCTCGCCTCCGGTAAGGCGGACTTTTTCGATGCCGAGGCTGACGAAGATGCGGATGAGCCGGAGGTAGTCGGCGATGGGAAGCTCGGCGTACTGAGCCCCTTCATTCCCGGTGCGGCAGTAGACGCAGCGATAGTTGCAGCGATCGGTGATGGAGACGCGCAGGTCGGTAATGGCGCGACCGTAGCTGTCGGTGAGGGCGGCGGCTTCACTCCGCGTTGCTTCCGCGATGTTCGGTTCCAGAGGCATATCGCTGTGCCTACTATATTGGATGCGCTAGAGGAAGAGCCACTGGGGAAGCCCGCCCTAGATTGCGTCCTCGTCCTCGCCACCGCCATAGGCCAGGTCGCCGAAATCGAGGGATTCGAGCAGGCTTTGATAGCGCTCGTACCAGGGGGTGGTGCTTTCGTGGAGGAACACGATGCCCTGATGCGCGAAGCCGAGCTGGATGTATCCGACCTTGCCGACGTAGGTAGCGAGGGACTGCGCCTCGTCGAGTTCGGGTCCCTCGGCGTCGGGAAAACTGGCGTCGTGAAGCTCTTCGATGAGGAGCTCGAGGTCGGCTTTTTCCAGGCGGATGTCGCTCATGGTGAGGAAGGGCGCGCCGGCGGCTTTGGCGGTTTCGACGAAATCCTTCCAACTGTCGATATTTTCCTCGTCGTCCCAGAGAACGGTCGGGACCTCCTCGCCGACGTAGGCGGGAATGCGGCGGAGTCCGTGACCTTCGATGAAGGCCACCATGTCGTCTTTGAGAGAAAACAGGCTGGTGTGGGTCATTCTTCCTTCATTGTCGCAGCTTTCGGGATATTGGGGCGAGAAAGGCGCGGGGAAAATCCGGCGTGCGCCGCGGACCGGGAGCGGTGCGGGTTCGTTCCCGCCTGCTGAGTTATGCTATATTTCGAGCAAGATACATGATATTTTCTCGAGATTATGTTGGATACCTGGCGCGGCACACCGTCGCGGACCTGATCAAAGCGAAAATGATCCGCACGGACAAAGTGTCCGCGGTGAATGAGCGCGTGAATACGGGTCTGCTGGAGGAGTTGTCGCTTGAAGACCGCATCAATGAAGAGGTGCGGGTGATTCTGGAAGCCTATCAGGACGAGATGCACCGGACCGGCGCGGCCTATGCGGAGATGTTCAAGAAGGTGAAGCAGGAGCTGGCGCGGAAATACAAGGCGGTGCTGTGAGAATTTCTAGCGACAAGCTGAACAAGCTGGCCCACGTGGTGGCCGATACGCTGGCAGACACGGCGGAATGCGATTTTCTGGAAGACAGAAACACGATTCGGCAGGAAGCGCGGAAGATTCTGGGAAAGCTGCTCATGGAGGAGCTGCGCATCGACCAGGCGGCACGGCTGAAGATCGCCTCGCAGCGGAAGATCATTCCCGAAGGCAGCCAGGAGTGGGACATTCTCTATCGCAAGTACTACAACGATGAAGTGAAGAAGCTGGGGATTTAGGGCGGGTTCCCGAGGTTGGCTCGCGCGAGTTGGGCGCGGGATTTCTGATATATTCAAGAGAGTCGGCCGCGCGCCTTTTCTTCCTTGGCGGGTTGTCTGCCAGCCGGCACTTCTCCTCTGGCGCCATGGTGTAACTGGTTAACACGCCGCCCTCTCAAGGCGGAGAGTTCGGGTTCGATCCCCGATGGCGCTACCAAAAAGTCAACAACTTAGCTCAGGTTTCGGCAATGCTATTTGCCTCATGTCGAGTTACGTGTCGAATAAGCGAGTCGCGAGCGGTTGATTTTCTGCGATGCCGCGCAGCATTGTCGGATGCTGAGAGCGCATCAGTGCCACCGTGGAGCTATCTGACCGGAGACACCCCTACACCCCCTGTAGCGATCCAGGCTCAGGTGCGGGATGTCACTCTGTCTCGCTC
>JBAUHD010000113.1:0-10125 GCA_049680085.1 Acidobacteriaceae bacterium | reverse complement strand
ATGGCTGGTGTTGCGCTGCTCCGGACGCGGGTTTGCCTGCTGTCTTGCGCCTTGGTGAGACTGCGCGGGCTGCTGCGCGCGGTGCTCATTGTTCTGCGTCTGCGTCTGGCGTTCGGGGTGGTCGTTCTGTTGCGGGTGATTGTCCTGCGCGAAGGCCGGCAACGCGGCCGCCAGACAGCAAAACAGAACCATCCGTGTGATTCGATAAAGCCTCTTTTTCATGTCGTTCTCCTGAACCACTGTTCACAACTGGCGCAAGCCCAGGCCGTTCGTCCTTGGTGCGGAACGGCTCATGCGCTGAGGCTATGATGCTGACAGAGCGGTTTGGAAGCAACAAAATCGCTTTCCGCCGCGATTTCAGCGTGGTCCTTAACCTTATCCATCTCGGCCGCATGGAGTATGCCGCCGCGCTTGGCGCGCAGCGGGAGCTGGTGGAGGCCCGCCACGCGGGGCGGATCGGCAACACGCTGCTGCTGCTGGAGCATCCGCCGGTGCTGACGCTGGGACGCAACGCCAGCCGGAGCCATATTGTCGCGTCGGACGAGTTTCTGGCCCTCCACGGCGTCGAGGTGCATGAGATCAACCGCGGGGGCGACGTGACCTACCACGGGCCGGGGCAGTTGGTGGGCTATCCCATCTTCGACCTGCGCAGCTTCGCGCCGCGGCTGGGCGCGGTGGAGTACGTCCGGAAGCTCGAAGAGGCGCTGATCCGGGCCTGCGCCGACTTCGGGATTCCCGCCCAGCGCGTCTCCGGGCGCACCGGCGTGTGGACCCTGCCCGGCGGTTCCGTCGCCGAGAAAAAGATCGCCGCCATCGGCGTCCACATCGCGCGCGGCATCACCTCGCACGGATTTGCGCTGAATGTGACGACCGATCTGCGCGACTTCGACCTGATCGTGCCCTGCGGCATCCGCGACCGGGCTGTGACCAGCCTGGAGCTGGAGGCCGACCCCGGCGGTGCGGTCCATCCGGCGGCGACGATGGAAAACGCCATTCATGCCGTGGCGCGGCATTTCGGTCGCGTGTTTGAGCATCAGGTGCTGTGGGTTGAATCGCTGGCGGATTCTCTGAGTTTTTTCCCAAAAAAGATACGTTGATCCTGAAAATAAAGGACTTATAGATTTTGATCCTGATAACAAAGGAGTTACGAGTTTGATCCTGATAACAAAAGGTTTAGCGGGAGTTGAGGTCTGGTGATTGAGGTGGGCTGAAAGCAGTCGTTTAGGGAAGGAAACCATCCCTCAGCGGCTAAAGCCGCATTGATTTTAGGTCACTCAATGGACGGGCTAAAGCCCGTCCCCTTCAAAAACACATCTCTTTCATCCGTCTGAAGGACCGGCGGTCCTTTCAGGTCAGGTTTTTGAGGCTCTATTTCTATTTTACTAAATCGGCGAAATTCAAATGCATGGTTGCGGGAACTTTATTGTGTGTAGGATGAGCAACTTGCATGGAATGCCTCTTGACAGTTTTTGGGGTGAACCTCCCATGTCTCAAAAGCGAGACATGGGGCACCCGGCATCCACTCCCGAGCCCCCCTGGGTCTTATACCAGCACTGGTTTGAGGACCTCGGCGCGGGTTACGCTGATGACGCTGATATCGTCTTCCTGTCCGAACTGCTGGGCGGCGTCGGCCAGGGCGGAGGCGGAGAGCAGCGCCGAGCTATTTTGCGCCAGCATCTGCTCGACACGCTCAAAGCCGAAGAGGCGGCCCTCGGAATCCATGGCCTCGGCGATGCCGTCGGAGACCAGGATCAAGCGGTCTCCCTCGGCCAGAGTGAACCGCAGAACAGAAAAATCCGCATCATGGGCGAGACCCAGCGGCAGCGCACCCTGGATGTCCAGAGGTTTGCCGTTCAGGTAAGGAGGCAGATGGCCGGCGTTGGCCAGGGTCACTTCTCCGCCGGCGGTGATGCGCATGGCGAGGCAGGTGGCGTGGGCGTCTCCTCTGCCGAGCAAACGCCGATTGAGGGCGCGCAGCATAATTTCAGGATCGGCATCGAAGTCGGCAGTGCTGCGAATGGCTCCCACCAGCAGGGCGACCATCATGCCCGCCTGAAGGCCCTTGCCGGTCACGTCGCCGACGACGATCAACATGCTGCCGTCGGAGTCATGGGGCAGGATCTGGAAAAAGTCGCCACCGACTTCGCGGGCCGGGCGGTACTCGCTCTCAATGGCATAACCGGGGAACCAGGTGATGGATCCGGGCAGGATGACTTGCTGGATCTCCTGCGCCTGCTTCACATCCAGCGCCATTTGCCGCTGTTGTCGCAGCGAGAACAGCAAGCGGCGCACGAGCAAAATAAGCATCACGGCCACCAGCCCCAGCATGGCCGTCTGGGCCAGCGAAATGCGCCCGCCGAAGGGGAACCACATGACGCGGACATGCAGGACGGAGAGTTCCGTCTGGAACTGGGAGACGGCCGCGAGGATGACGGCGGGCAGGGCGAGCCAGCCTTCGCGGCCCTGCTCGCGGACTCCCCATACCACGACCATGATGAGCAGCGGGACGAAGAGAATCCGAACCCCCAGCGAGGCCAGATGGAACCCGGTATTGACGGAAACGGGGATGGCGTTGAAGAAGAGATTCTCTCCCAGCGCGTCGCAGATCATGTAAAAGACGGTGAGCACGGCGATAAATTTGGGCATCCACGATGGACGCTGGAGCCGAAACCATCTCCACCACACCATGACCCATCCGCCGAGGACCAGCGGAGTCATGAATACGTCGGTGACCACGGAAGCGGTGAAGATGCTTTGAGTCTGGCTCCAGGCGATGACGCAGGTGTAGACCGAAGTCACGGCGGTTAGCAGAAAAACAGCAGTAAGCCAACGGTACACCCGGTCCGAGCGGTCGAAGAACATAAGGCTCAAGGCCATAAAAGAAAGCAGGAAAAACAGAGCCGCCTCAATTACTCCGGAAAAGTAGACGCGCTCCAGCCGTACTTTCGCCAGCTCATAGCCTGCCGCGATGGCATCATACTGGCCGAACAGAGGGGCGTTATGGAAGCCTCCGGCATCGGGGGCGGACTGAAGATCCGTGGGCATCATCCAGACGCGGAAGGCGAGTACGAGGGTTTGTGGGCCTTCCGCCGTTGCCTGCGGCAACTGGAACATCGCGGGCTGGCTGTAGTAGGTGACCGGACTTTTGCCCGTGAGGAATTTGCCGAAGCTGCCGACCAGTTGACCATTGGCAAAGGCCTGAAATACATCGTCGATGTTGCCGGCCACGTTCAGCCCCAGACGCTCGCCGGGTCGCGCGTTCACCCTGACGCGAATGCGATACCAGGCGTAGCCCCAGTAGCCAGGATGGCCCTTGGCTGTCCAGCCCGGCACATACCCTGACCACCCGGTAATGGGATCAAAGGATGTGGTTGTCGGCCTGAGATTCACGGTTTCCCAACTGGAGTCGTCGAAGCTGGGATTGGCCCATTGGGGATTGTCGCCGATGTGGAACTTCCACGGGCCGTAGAGGGGGACGATGGCCTGGCCGACGGTGACGTGGGTCATCGGCTCGGAGGCGGGCGCGGGCGCGTTCTGCGCGCGCAACGCCATACAGGAAAACATCAGGAGCAAGAGAACCGGGAGCGTCTTTTTCATACCAAAGCCTCTTCCAAAACCGCAGTGCGGGTAATCGAAAGGATAGAAATGTCGTCGTGCTGGCCGAATTTCCGGGCGGCGGCGGCGATCTCCGCCGCGGTCACGGGCTGGGCCAGCAGAGTTTGAATGCGGTCGAAACCGAAGAGACGGCCGTGCTCGTCCTGGGCCTCGGCGACTCCATCGGAAAGCAGCATCAACCGGTCCTGCGGTTCGAGTTGAAAGCGCATGATGGAAAACTGGGCGGCTGGACTCAGGCCCAGCGGCATCGCGCCTTCCATGGGCAGCTCTTTCCCGTTGATGTAGGGCGGCATGTGTCCGGCATTGGCCAGCGTGGCGCCGCCGTCGGCGGCGATGCGGAGCGCGAGGCAGGTGGCGTGCGCATTGCTGCGTCCGCACAGTCTTCGGTTCAGCGACTGCAAAACTTCGAGAGGATCGAAACTCTTCTCGACCGCCGTGCGAATCGCGCCCACAATCAGCGCGACCAGCATTCCGGCCTGAAGACCCTTGCCGGTCACGTCGCCGACCACAATCAGCACACTCCCGTCGGTAGCGTGGGGCAGGATCTGGAAGAAGTCGCCGCCGACCTCGCGCGCCGGAATATATTCGCTCTCAATCGACAGCCCCGGAACCCGCGGCAGTTGCTCCGGAATCAGGACCTGCTGGACTTCCTGGGCCTGCTTCACATCCTCAACCATGGCCTGCTGCCGCCGCTGCGAGCCGCGGAAGCGACGCAACAGAACAAACGAGAAGCAGAAGAGGGACGCGATATCGGCCAGCAGCACAAGCGAAACGATGATTCCGAAGGGAAACCATGCGGTACGTATGTGCAGCGCGCGCAGGACCATTTCCAGACTGGGAATGCCATAGAAGATCAGTGCCAGCAGCAGCATCCAGTCCGTGCGCTGCGACCGACGGATGCCGAAGTACGCAATCAGCGCCACCAGCAGAACGATGGCGGCATCCACCGCAAAGCTACTGATCAGGAATGCGTTGAACACGGAGCGGGAGACGCGCGGCCCTCCCAGCGTAAGAACTTGAAACAAGAGTCCACTCGCCATGCTCCAAAGGAAAACTGCGAAGATCGCGTTCCGAATCCACTTTCTGGCTTGCTGGCCGAAGTAAGCCAGGAAGGTGATGAGCCACAGGCATCCAAAAACGGGAATCAGCACAGCGGAAATGAGGGAATACTGCAGTTGGGTGAGCAGGAAGGTAATCCCTGACGAGAACAGAAGAAAGTAAAACAGCGCGGCGACGGCACATGCGCTCAGCGGCCAGAGCACGATCGTCTCCGTCCGGTCAAAGACATACAGCATGAGGATGAGGAGCGTGAACACCAGAAAAAGAAACGCCGATGCGAGGACGGAAGAGAAACCCCTGATATCGTCGTCGCCCGCTACCCTCCAGGCTTTGGTGACGGCATCGGCCAGCCCGATAGCCGGCGCGTCGTGCATGCCTCCGGGACCGCCGAGCTGCAACAAAGTCCGGGGCGCCATGTAGAAGCGGAAGGCCATCTCCACCGTGCTATCCCGACTGGCGCCGCCCCGAAGGACGCTGGCGGGAAGCGCGAACATGAGCGGACGCGTGCTGTAGATCGTCGGAACCGAGCCACTGAAATTGCCGAAGGCGCCGATGAGGCGGCCGTTGGCGAAGAGCTGATAACTGTCATCCACGTTCACGGGCGCGAGCACGGCCAGCGCACCGTCCGCGCTCGTGACGCGCATGCGGAGGCGATACCAAGCGTAGCCGGAATATCCGGGATGGCCCTGGGCAGTCCATCCGGGCACGAAGCCTTGGATTCCCTGGTCCGGATCGACGGAGCCGGCCTTCGGGGTGAGGTCCACCGTCTCCCAGGTCGAGTCATCGAAGCTCGGGATGGCCCATTGGGGATTGTCGCCGATGTGGAACTTCCAGGGTCCATAGAGGGGGACGAGGGAATGGCCGAGCGTAATAGCGGTTGCGTTTGCTTGCGCCGGAACGGATTGCGCCGAGGCCGAAGCGCCAGAAATCAAGGCGGCAAGCAGCAAAAGCAGGCAGAAGCGTCGCATGGGACTGGAAATCCTCCGCGGTGGGGGGAGGGAAAACCGCTGCCTGCCACTATACCGCTTTGGCTGGAGATTGCGTCTGGAATTTGCCGGAGAGGGTACTTTCCGCATTTGAACCCTCAGGGGCTGAAGCCCCATTGCTTCTGAGGAGGGAGCTTACGGGCTGAACAGGCTGCGGAAAAACTCGTGTTGCACGGCCAAATACATCCCTCAGGGGCTGAAGCCCCCACGTGTTTTCAGCCACTTTCGGCACGGCTGAAGCCGTGCCCTGATACAAAACCGAGTTTTCCGCAACCTGTGAAGCCCGTACCCTTCAACCGGCGCACTTCCGAGTTGGCGGTTGCTGAAAAGTTTGGCAACCGATGGCGTCCGTGAAACTCTAATCAAGAGTCAATGAGGATTTCCGCCCAGAAACTGATGGCGCTGGCCGCGGCGCTGCTGCTGGTTCCCGCGCTGACGCCGCGAGCCGCGCGCGCGCAGTCGAATCCTGATAACTCGGCGCGGAACGCCTATGCGGGCAGCGTGGAGGCGATTCCGCTTACGCCCGGGGTGCGCCCGCTCTCGCTGAACGAGGCCATTGAACTTGGCGTGAAGCATAATCTGGCGCTGACGCTGGCGCGGCTCGACCAGGATACGGCGCACGCGGAGAAGCTTCAGCTTTTGAATTACCTGCTGCCGAATGTTTCGCTGCACGGAGAAGTGGGGGTTCACCAGTACAATCTGGCGGCGCAGGGCTTTGGGCCGGGGCTGATCGCGCAGTTTGGGATTCCGCCCAGCGAGGCGGCGCGGATTCCGCTGATCACCAGGGCCAACACGCGGATTGGGCAGATTAACTTTTCGCAGGCGCTGTTCACCTGGTCGGGATGGGACGTCTGGCGGGCGGCGAAGGCGAACGAGAAGGTGGCCTACTACGGCAAAGAATCGGCACTGGGGCTGGTGATTCTTGATGTGGGGACCTCGTACCTGAAGGTGATTGCCGCCTCGTCGGAAGTGGATTACGCGCAGTCACTGCTGGACACCGACCACACGCTGCTTTATCAGGCGCACCAGAAGCATCTGGCCGGGGTGGTGGCGAACCTGGAAGAGCTGCGGGCGCGGGTCGCGTACCAGTCGCAGCAGCAGGCGGTAATCGCGGCCAAAAATCAGTTGGAGAAGAACAAGATCGCGCTGAACCGCCAGATCGGGCTCGCGCCCGAGCAGCAGATTCAGCTTACGGATGTGGCTCCGTACTCGGATTTGACCGCGATGCCGGTGGAGGAGGCGCTGCGCACGGCTTACCAGAATCGCCAGGTTTACCAGGGGATGAAGCAGAAAATCATCGCGGCGGAGCGGGAGCAGCGGGCCATCAAGCATGAGCGGTATCCCAGCCTGACGTTCAGCGGCAACTATGGCGTGACGGGGGTGGCCGGGCTGGTGTATCACGGGACGTTCACGGCGATGGGCACGCTGAATATTCCGATATTTCACGAGGCGAAATTTCGCGGAGATGCGGACGTGGCCGAGGCGCAGGTGGAGCAACTGCGCTCGCAGATGAACGACCTGACGACCCAGATCAACCAGCAGGTTCGCGACAGCCTGCTGGACCTGAGGTCGGCGCAGCAGCTCGTGCAGGTGTCCAGAAGCAACGTGACGCTGGCCCAGACGGCGCTGGAGCAGACGATGGAGCGGTTCAAGGCGGGGGTGGACACGAACCTGCCGGTCGCCGAGGCGCAGACCACGCTGGCCGATGCGCAGACCGAGTATGTGAACAGCGTCTACCAATACAACGAGGCCAAGCTGGGGCTGGCGCGGAATCTGGGAGTCATCGAAGGCCAGTTCAAGAATTACCTGCCGGTGGAGGCGAGTCCGGGCGGCGTCGCGAAGTAAGCGCTGCATCAGAGACGGGCGCGGAGTGGTATTCTCTGCTTTCGTCCTTGCGCAAAACGCGCAGGACTGGACGGCCAGTCTCCTGATGGCGGTCCGCGGGTCCAAGCTCATGCTGAAGGTTATTTCGTCGCACGTTTTTCTTCGCCATCGGCTGCATCCGGGGTTGCTGGAGACTTTCCAGAAGGCCGGGGCGCAGGGCGTGGAGTTGTTTGCCGAGCGGCAGCATTTTGACTACACCAGCCGGGCCGAGGTTCGGGAGCTGGCGGGGTGGTTCAAGACCAATTCCACAGAGGCGTTTTCGATGCACGCGCCGTTGTTTCCCGATACCGACATGGGGCGGGGCGGAGCGCCCGCCGTCAACGTCCTCCATCCTGAAAAATCCCGCCGCATTGACGCCATGGACGAGATCAAGCGCGCGCTGGAGGTGGCGGAGCAGATTCCGTTCCGGTTTCTTGTGCTGCATCTGGGCGAGCGCGAGGATACCTGGAGCCCGCGCGCACTGGAGTTTTCGATCACGGCGCTCGAACACCTGCGCGCTTTTGCCAATCCGCTGGGCGTGAAGCTGCTGATGGAGAATGTACAGAATGAAGTGACCGAGCCCGCGCATCTGATGGAGATTTTGAGCGCCGGACACTTCAAGGACATTGGCGTGTGCCTGGATGTGGGCCACGCCCACCTGGGCGAAGGCGAGGCCGCGATGCTGGACGCGCTGAAGCCGCTGCTGCGCTCCTCGCATCTGCACGATAACCACGGCCAGCGCGATGAGCATCTGTGGCCCGGCGAAGGAACGATTGCGTGGGATGAGGTGTGGAGCGGGCTGAAATCCGCGCCGCAAACGCCGGCCGGAGTGCTGGAGATTCATTATTCGCTGGGCGAGTCGCCGGAGATGGTCGCGGACAAAGCGGCGAAAACCTTCGAGAAATATTAAGAGAATCGCATGACGGACGAGATAAAACAGGAAGCGGTGAGGCCGCTGACCACCATCGCGCAGATCGGCGGGCACGAGGGTCAAAGCGTGACGCTGCGCGGGTGGCTCTACAACCTGCGCGAGAGCGGGAAGCTGCTGTTCCCGATTTTTCGCGACGGTACGGGGACCATTCAGGGCATTGTGCCCAAGGCCGCCGTGCCGCCGGAAGTTTTTGAGACGATCAAGGGGCTGACGCAGGAGTCGAGCGTCGTGGTCACAGGGAAGGTGCGGGCGGACAAGCGGGCTCCGGGCGGGTACGAGCTCGACGTGGAAGGCATTGAAGTCGTGCAGAGGGTGCCGGAGGAGACGCCGTTTCCCATTTCGCTGAAGGAGCATGGCACCGATTTTCTGATGGAGCATCGGCATCTCTGGGTACGGACGCCGCGGCAGGCAGCGATTCTGCGCATTCGCGCGGAGATCATCAAGGCGGCGCGGGATTATCTGGACGAGCATGGGTTTGTGCTGACCGACCCGCCGATTTTGACTCCGGCGGCCTGCGAGGGGACGAGCACGCTGTTTCCGGTCGACTATTTCGGCGACGAGGCCTTCCTCACGCAGAGCGGCCAGCTCTATGTGGAGAGCACGGCGCTGGCGCTGGGCAAGGTCTATTCGTTTGGGCCGACGTTTCGGGCGGAGAAGTCGAAGACGCGGCGGCACCTGACGGAGTTCTGGATGGTGGAGCCGGAGGTCGCTTTTTGCGATCTGGATGGATTGATGGAGCTGGCGGAGCAGTTCCTCAGCTTTATTGTCGGGCGCGTGCTGGCGCGGCGCGGGGCTGAGTTGAAGGTGATTCAGCGCGATGTGGCGAAGCTGGAGGCGATTCAAGCGCCGTTTCCGCGCTTGAGTTATGACGAGGCGGTCGCCATGCTGAACGAGGCGCACGCGAAGGGGCTGCTGGAAAATGGATTTGAGTATGGCAATGATTTCGGATCACCGGATGAAACCTATCTTTCGTCGCAGTTTGACCGGCCGGTGATGGTGCACCGGTATCCGGCGGACGTGAAGGCGTTCTATATGGAGCCGGATCCGGAGAATCCGAAATACGCGCTGTGCGTGGATGTGCTGGCGCCGGAGGGCTACGGCGAGATCATTGGAGGCTCGCAGCGCATTGCGTCGTACGATTTGCTGAAGCAGCGGATTGAGCAGCATCATTTGCCGCTGGAGGCGTTCCAGTGGTATCTGGATTTGCGGCGGTATGGGTCGGTGCCGCACTCGGGTTTTGGGATGGGGATTGAGCGCGCGGTGGCTTGGATTTGCGGGCTGGATCATGTAAGGGAGACGATTCCTTTCGCGCGGACGCTGAACCGCATCTATCCCTGACGCAGTTGGAAAGTGCAGGTCCCTCCGCTGCGTCATCGCTTTGCGATGACTTCGGTCGGGATGACAAGCTTGGGCCGGTTCCTGAAATCGCATCCGGCCTGAGGAAAGGCACTATGCAGCAAGTGAATGAAACGGTGAGTCGTGGAGTGCAGGCGCTGCCGCCGCGGCGGATCAGAATTATTGGCGTGCCGCTCGACCTGGGAGCGTCACGGCGCGGCGTGGACATGGGTCCTTCCGCGGTGCGCGTGGCGGGACTCGAAGCGCGCCTCGAAGCGCTGGGGCACGAGGTCCAGGACGCAGGCAACATCAGTGTGGCCATGGCCGAGACACAGC
>JBAUHD010000112.1:0-2296 GCA_049680085.1 Acidobacteriaceae bacterium | reverse complement strand
GCGCACTACCTGGGCCTCGGCATATCCGTGGCTGATAAAGCTGCCGTCGAACAAGTAGACAAAGCCATACGAGGATGCAACCAGCAAATCTTTATCTCCATCCCGGTCCCAATCGACTGCCGCAGGTACGGGGTAGGGGGTTTCACTTTGCGCTGGGATAAAAATCGGCGCTTCAAATTCCGGCTTCGCGCGATCGGGAGTGTGAAGCAGAAGACGGATCTGTTTCCCTGACGCGCTCCCTGAGGAGGCGACGATCAAGTCGGGCAAACCATCCCCATTCCAATCCGTGGTTGTGAGAAAAATACGCCCCGGCAGAACGAATAATTGCCGGGGCGATGCAAACCTGGGATGCCGGTTGTCGCCCACGTTCTCGAAATAAAGAACCTGACCACTCGCATTCCCAACTATCAGATCGATTTTGCCATCGCCGTTAAAGTCGGCTACAGCTGGGATGGCGCGGTTTCCTTGAAGCACGGTGAAATCCGTGACCTTGGTATCGCCGGCGAACCCCGCTACGAGGGGTTTTCCGGCGGTCATGAGCGCCGGCTCGCCGTCGGCAAACCGGGGTTGCTGACGGGTGCCTAGATTGCGGTAGAACAATACTTCGCCGTCGACCGTTCCAAATACCAGGTCGGGCTTGCCGTCCCCATCGAAATCGTAGTACTGAGCATTGCCGAATTCATCCCCGTGCAACGCGGCTTTGCCTATTGGCTGTCCACTGACCGTCTTTATCTCTGCGTGGACGCGAAACGAAGGTCCGGTGATTCGTTCGACCCGTGTTCCGGATATCCCTTCCAGCAGCGTTGGTTGACCGCTGCCGTCAAAATCGACGATGGAATCGAAGTTCCAGCGGTGCGGAACCCAGTCACCCTGCAACGCACCTGAAAAGCGGAAAAGTGGATGCGTGTGTGTGCCGACATTCTGGAAGTAAACAACTGTTCCCGAGCCAGTCCCCACGAGCAGATCCGTGAGTCCATCCCCATTCATGTCCGCCAGGGCCGTGGAGAAGGGGGCGCCCCCATTCGCGCTTAGCTTGCGCATCACGGAGGGCTCGGACTCTTCAAACGGGAAGCGCTCCTCATGAAGCGAACTCCCGGCGCGCACATACATATGAAGGCGCGAAAGATCAGGGCGGTCTCCTCCGGTCGTCGACATGCCGAAGCTGCCGCTGATGAGTTCGAGCTTTCCATCCTGGTTCAAGTCCGCCGTGCTCGGCGTCGAGTTCCAAATTACGTCGAGATCCTTTCCATCTGCCTTCAGCGGTCCCTCATAGTGCAGCCTGGGCGTTCCATCCGCATTGCGTCCGATGTTGCGATAGAAATAGATCTGCCCGGTGATATAGGTTCCTACCAGGAGGTCGAGCCGGTTGTCGCCGTCCCAATCGGCCGCGGTAGGGATGCTCCCGTAGGTATCGCGGAAAATTCCGGAAGGCATTTCGGGCACAGGCAGAAATGGAGGTTTCAAGACGACGCCGTCGGATCGCACCAGTCCGCGATCCGTAAGCACCGGATGTCGTCTTGTTCCAATGTTCTGGTAATAGCGGATAACCCCATGCGGCTCCTGCGCAACCAGCAGATCGGGTAAGCCATCGCCGTTCCAATCGACAACGAACGGGGCGGCGCACCATTGGATTTTTACCGGCTTCCCATCCGCCATGAGAGGCTCGCCGATGCCAAAGCGCGGTTGTGCGAGGGTGCCCACATTGCGGTAGAGCGTTACATATCCGAGTTCGTCGCCGGCGATGACATCCGTCTTTCCATCCCCGTCCCAATCGACGCCGCAAGGCCGCACCATGAGCACCTGCGGAAAGGGTCCGCGAGGCAGATACTGGATATCGCCGTCGCCGATCCAGCCGCGCGGAGCCACTCCGGAGCCTGGATGCCATGCCGTGTAGTCAATGACATAGAACGTGTCCTGGTTCCCATGCTGCTCGTGTTTCCAGATCAGCGTGCCCCCGTGCCTGCCATCCTCGGGCCAGTAGTGGCTCATAAAGATTGCCGGTTGCCCTGAGTCGAAACGGAAATCAACGGGCCCTGGCACTGTCCTGCCGCTGCGTGGGTCGTACCGGACGATCGCGAGAGAAGCTGGATCGAGCGGCTGGTCGATCTTCAGCCGGGCCGGCATGCGGTCCATCGTTCTTCCATTCAGATCGCGAGCGGGAATCCGCACCAGGATGCGGTAGCGCTTCGGCGTGGTCCGCGAGATACCTGACATAACCTTGAACAAGGGATGCGCGCCACCCTCTTGCGCCCGAATGTTCGCAATCAGGCACACTCCGGATAGGACAACTAGCCCA
>JBAUHD010000111.1:0-1763 GCA_049680085.1 Acidobacteriaceae bacterium | reverse complement strand
CGATGGATCCGGGATCAGGTGAATCTGCTGGCTTTGGTCGAAAAGAATTGCGACATCGGTGGCGCCATCAAAAATGGGAGGAACAATGGGGGCTGCGGACATCCGAAAAGTTTCCAATCGCGACGGGATTCAGCAATCCATAGCGTGCATGGAAATGGTACTTAAGCGTTATCTACTAACTGCTTAATGCCTAAATGATCAGGATGCGGCCAGCTTTGGGAAGGGTTGGACAGAAGCCACGCAATCGTGCGAGCCTCACGCCCCAAGTCTTTTGATAGCTATGAAGTAGCTTTTTTTCGATGGTTTTCAACAGCACCGTACGAGCATCCGCCCCGGTGCGGGGAAGACGCGGCATTCAGATAGAAACCCTCTCGGCCGGCGTTACTTCAGATTGCCGATTCGGCCTTCGGTCCACGCCTCCAGCGCATCGGCGCCCAGCCGCACGCCCACGTAAAACGGGCCGAACCCGGCGTAGAGCGAGCTGGCTTCATCAAACCGCATCTCGTAAATCAACTGCTTGAAAACCGCCGGATCGTCGGCAAACAGGTCCACGCCCCACTCCCAGTCGTCGAGTCCAATCGATCCGCTGATGATCTGCCGCACCCGGTCGGCATAGCGGCGTCCAATCATTCCGTGGTCATGCATCAATCGCTGGCGGTCGTCGAGAGACAGCGCGTACCAGTTTTGGCCGCTCTCCCGCTTGCGGTTCATGGGATAAAAGCACAGGTGCTTCGCCGCCGGAATCGATGGAAACAGCCGCTGCGCCATCGCCTCCCTCTGCCGGTCCAGCACTTCCTGGATGCCGGCGTTCCACTCCGGCGAGTGCTGCTCCAGCCCGCTCTCCGCCAGTGTGGCGTAGGTCTTGCGCGACGACTCGTACAGGCTCAGTTCCACGATGGACAGGTAGGAAAACGCCGGCTTCAAAAAGCTGTGAAACGCCGTCTGCGCCAGCGCCAGCTCAATGGCGTTCAACTCCTCCAGCGAATCGCGAAAGTGGACCAGCATGAGGTCGCCCTTGTGTCCCAATACTGAATAGAGCGCGGACTGCGTGCTGCCCGGCTGTTTGCCCGGCTCAAGGTCGCACAGCGTTTTCGTCGCTTCTTCCAGCACGCGCTTCCGGTCCGGCGTGCCTCGCCACGCCTTCCAATCAAACGCAAAAAGCTGATGCAGCACGAACGATCCTTCAACAGTAAGCGGAACAGGCAAGACTTCAGTCAATGGTTCATCCTTCCTTCAGGGCAATGCGGCGCCATAGCTCTATTATGACGGGCTTCGGGGCACGGCTCAAAAAGGCCCGATCGAGACCTGAACTTTATGAGGAGAGGGAACGCCCGCTTGGCGCGCGCTTACCGCCAGTCGTCGATCACGTAAGCATCCGCGCGGTTGAAGCCGTCCGCGTGCGGGCGCTGCATGGAAACTCCCTGCGTGGTCACTCGATAGCCGTGGGCTTTCATGCGGCGGAAGGCGTCCTCGCGAGCAAGGTTTACGCCCGCTTCGATGGTGAGGTTGCGCGAGGCGGCAAAGGATTCGCAGGAAGCGAGCAGTTGGTCAAAGCGCTTGGCTGCGCTTGCGCTGGAGCGCTTGTCTGCGCCGGGACCGGGGCGCGCCGCTCCGAACTTGATGTAGCAGAGCTTCTCGCCGCCCTCCGATCCGGGGCCGGTCAGGCAGAGGGCGAATCCGTCGAGCGCGCCGCGCGTTTGAGTGAGCACCACATCGCCGACGCGCTGCTTGAGCACGGAGCGGATTTCGTCGCTGAGGTCGAG
>JBAUHD010000110.1:0-5280 GCA_049680085.1 Acidobacteriaceae bacterium | reverse complement strand
CACCGGTTTCCAGGGCTTTTTCTGCGACGCGGCCACGGCCTCGCAGGTTAGCGTCCCTTCATACGTATTCACCCCGTCGCGGATGCCGTCATCGCGCAGAATCGCCTCGCGCGCCCCGTGCCGGGCCAGATTCATCACATACGGAAAGGTTGCGTTGGTCAGCGCCAGCGTGGAGGTGTTGGGCACCGCCGCCGGCATGTTGGTCACGCAGTAATGGACCACTCCGTTGACTTCGTAGGACGGGTCGCTGTGCGTGGTTGGACGCGCCGTCTCGATGCAGCCGCCCTGGTCAATGGCCACATCCACAATCACGGCGCCCTTCTTCATGCGCGAGACCATTTCGCGAGTCACAATCTTGGGCGCGGCGGCGCCCGGAATCAGCACCCCTCCAATCACCAGATCCGCCTCGCGCACCGCATGGCTCACGTTGTAGGAATTCGACGCAAGCGTGAACAGCTTGCCGTTGAAAATATCGTCGAGTTCGCGCAGCCGGTTCAGGTTCAGGTCGATCAGCGTGACCCTGGCGCCCATGCCCACCGCGATTTTGGCGGCGTTGGTGCCGACGATGCCTCCGCCGATCACGCAGACATTCGCCGGCGGAACGCCTGGAACTCCGCCCAGAAGCACGCCGCGTCCCCCGCGCTCCTTCTCAAGATAAGCCGCGCCCACCTGCACGGACATCCGCCCCGCGACCTCGGACATGGGCGTAAGCAGCGGCAGAGTCCCGGCGCGGTCGCGAATGGTCTCATAGGCGATCCCCGTCACTCCACGCTCCAGCAGCTTTTCCGTCAGCACCGGCACCGGCGCCAGATGCAGATACGTGAACAGCACCAGCCCCTCGCGAAAGAAGCCGTACTCCTTCTCGACCGGCTCTTTGACCTTCACGATCATGCCCGCGTTGGCCCACACGTTATGTGCCGAGCCGACGATCTCCGCGCCCGCCGATTGATAGTCCTCATCGGCAAAGGCGGAAAGTTCTCCAGCATGGGTTTCCAGCAGCACTTTGTGGCCGGCCTCGGTGAGCGCGCGGACGCCGGCGGGCGTAATGCCCACCCGGCTCTCATGGTCTTTCACTTCTTTCGGGACTCCTATCAGCATCGCCGTACCCCTCGAATGAACCCTTTATCCTACCTCAAGGGGATGAGATGCCGCGCGCCTCACCAGTCGAATAGCGTTCCATCGAGCTTGCGGTTAACGGGCAGATACGCCCGCTGGTAGGGATACCGCGCCGCCAGCACTTCATCCAGATCAACGCCAAGACCGGGAGCGTCGCCGGGATGCATGTAGCCGGCATGAAACGAATAGTTATGCGGAAAAACGGCGTCGGTTTCAGCCGTGTGCGGCATCTGTTCCTGAATGCCGAAATTGTGGACGGCGAGACCGAAGTGCAGCGCGGCGGCCATGGTAACGGGCGAGAGGTCGGTGGCTCCGTGGCAGCCGGTGCGCACGTTGTAGAGCGCGGCAAAGTCGGCGACCTTCTTCATGTGCGTAAGGCCGCCCGCGTGGGCAATGGACATCCGGAGGTAGTCGATGGACTGGCTGCGAATCAGCTCCTGCGCGTCCCAAATGGAGTTGAAAACTTCGCCCACGGCAATCGGCGTCGTCGTATGTTGCCGAATCAGCCGGAACCCTTCCTGCAGCTCGGCGGGCGTCGGGTCTTCGAGCCAGAAAAGACGGAACGGCTCAAGGTCTTTGCCGAGCCGCGCGGCTTCTATCGGCGTCAGGCGATGGTGGCAGTCGTGGAGCAGGTGTACGTCCTCACCGCAGTGCTCGCGTAGTTTTGCAAAGAGATGCGGGACGTGACGAAGATACTTTTCCGTGGACCACGCGCTCTCCTTCGGCAGTCCCTTTTCGGCGGGCTCGTAGGGCTGGCGTCCCTTGGGTACTCCGTAGGTTGAGTCGAGCCCCGGAACGCCGCTCTGCGCGCGCACCGCGAGATATCCCTGCTCGATATGGCGGGCCACGTCCTCCGCCGTCTCGCCAATATCAGTTCCGTTGGCGTGCGCATAGACGAGTACCCCGTCGCGGCTTCTGCCGCCCAGCAGGTTGTAGAGGGGCGTGTTCAGCGCCTTGCCTTTGATGTCCCACAGAGCGACGTCCACGGCGGCAATGGCCGCCATAGTGACAGGCCCGCGACGCCAGTAAGCCCCGCGATACAGATACTGCCAGATATCTTCCGTCTGGAAGGGATCGCGGCCAATAAGACAAGGGATAACATGATCGGCGAGGTAACTTACAACCGCCAGCTCGCGGCCATTGAGCGTGCCATCGCCCAGCCCATAAATTCCCTCGTCGGTTTCTATCTTCAGAGTGACGAAGTTTCTGCCCGGAGAAGTAATGTTGACGCTAGCCTGAGTGATCTTCATGCGTTTCTACCTTGCGCTTGTGGGAGTTATCTCTACATAGTCGAGCGGGGCTGGTTCATGCCCGTTGGGATGGCCTGCTATCTTCAGCGTATCGCCTGGCCGCAGTGCAACGTCGTGAATGGTATACCGCGTCGAAGTATCGCCGTTTATCGTATCGCTGGGAAGGGTATTGTCCGCCTTCCAAGTCGCGATAGCCTGGTTGTTGAGGTACGCCGTATAACTTGAAACTCCATGACGATAATCAAAATATTGGATCGCGATGGTATAAGTCCCCGCGGCGCGGTGCAGCATTACCTGCACGGAACATTCAGCCTGCTTGCAAGCAACAGCCCTGCCGCCCGAAGCCGTCTCCCACGGAGTTACGGCAACCGGCGCATAGCCGTCTAGCTGCATGGACTCAGCTTCGATTCGGTTGGGATCATGCCCGACGCGCCCTTGTTCATCCGCAATTCCCGACATCGCGTGGAAATAACCATTCACCGCGTCCCGCCACACAATCGCCGACCCGGCCTGATACTGCTGCAACGCCAGAACCTTCTCATAGCGTTGCGGATCGATGTGGCCCTGAAGCATCTTCCATTGATCAACAAGATGCGCCGCGCCGCGCGCCCCCGCATAATGCGCGTTGTAAATGGACTGGATCACGGTCGGTCCCGCATGGAGCCGGTGCGTATAGGGAACATGGTGCATGAACAGCAGCAGATTATCCGGGCAGGTCGCGAGCGACTCATACCTCGCCGCCACTTGCGGCGGATACTGCCCGATGTAGCCCGTCCCGGTCGCGACGGTGCGGTCCATGCCCACTCCCGTATGAGTCGCGCGAATCCACTGCCCCCAGCCGTTCCCCTCAGCCGACTGCGGGTTCGGCCCATAGTGCGAGCCGAGAATATCCGTCAGTGTGCCCATGCCCAGCGACCCGGTGTACTGCTCATAAATGGGCCACGACGAAAGCAGCATCGCGTCCACCGTGCGGACAACAAGCGGGTCGCCGCCAAACGTCAGCCGCGTCCATTCCTCGGCAATCGTCGCAGATGAAAGATCAGGATTCCACGCCAGCCGTCCAAAGCCATAAAGATTCGCCATGGCCAGCGGATGCGCCAGCCAGTTCGCATCCAGCCCAACGTTCGCCACTCCGGCAAAGCCGCCCAGCGGGCGGTGAAACGACCGGCCTTCCACAATCTCCTTTACCGGCGTGCGGCGGTTGTCGGCCCTCATATCAAAGTCGAGAATCGTCTTCCACAAGGGAACCAGAAATACCAGATGCCGCTGCTGGCCCGTGTACTCCTGCGTGATCTCCAGCTCGATGGCCTCATTCGTATGCCGAAGCCCCGCAAACAAAGGCGAGGCCGGCTCGCGCACCTGAAAATCAATCGGGCCATACTTGATCTGCACCAGCACGTTGTCGTCGAACTTGCCGTCGAGCGGATGGAAAATGTCATACGCGGCGCGCGCGCGGTCGGCCTTGGGATCACGCCAGTCAAGATGATGGTTGTAGACAAAGGCCCGATACAGCAGCACGCCGCCGTGCGGTTTGAGCGCGCGGGCCAGCAGGTTGGCCGCATCCGCCGGCGAGCGCCCATACTGCGAGGGCCCCGGCTGCCCCTCGGAATCAGCCTTCACCAGAAAGCCGCCGAAATCGGGAATCCGCGCGTAAATCTCATCGGTCTTTTTTCGCCACCAGGCAATCACCCGCGGATTCAGCGGATCGAACGTATCCAGACCGCCTATTTTCTGTGGGCTGGCCAGGTCAACCGAAATCGCCAGCCGCACTCCCCAGGGACGAAAGGCGTCGGCGATGCGCGCAAGCTGCGCGATCATCTCCGGCGTCAGCATCCGGTCATCGGCGTTGACGTTGTTCACCACGCAGCCATTCACGCCCACAGAGGCCAGCAGCCGCGCATACTCTCCAGCGCGAGTCAGATCGGGGAGCACCGTGCCTTTCGCGAAAAAAATCGACCGGCCCGCGTACCCGCGCTCGATACTGCCGTCGAGATTGTCCCACTGGTTCACCCACCGTACCTGCTCGGCAGGCGAGCTGGCCCCGGCAAGCGCGGAGGGGCTTCGGTCTTCCGCGATCTGCTCAAGAAAATGAAAGGTCCCGTAGAGCGCGCCCCGCGCGTCAGCCCCGGCAATCAGCCAGTCGGCGTGGCCGTGATCCTGTACAGTCGCAACCGCGTACCCTTCTGGCTTGAGCTGTGTGGCCGGTTTCCAGCCCGGAAAGCGGGCTTCGATTTCTGCTACCGTTCCGATTACAAGTTCCGGCATGGTCGAGAAGCCATCGCCTTCGAGGACAGGGTGCCCCAGCATCTGATCCAGTCCGCGCACGGCTTCGCGGGCGGCGCTCCGAATCACAGGAGAATGATCAAGCGGGACAACGGCTGCCGGAAGCGACTTGTACCTGGCCGCGTTTTGAACCGGAGCGTAGCGCAGCCAGCCCGCCGCTCCGATTTCCGCCGCGGCCGCCGCGCACTGCGCCGCCAGCGCGGCCGCCAGCGCCAAACTCCACCAGCGCATCGGGAACCTCCTCAGCGCGGCAGCGCTTTGCTGCCCTCAATTGAAAACGCCTGCGACGCTCCGCCAACAGACGTCGGCTGACCGCCCCCCATAAATACTGTGTAGCTCCCGGGCTCGACACTGCGGTTTCCCTGCGCATCCACCAGGCTCATCTCGCGCGGCTTCAGCGTGAAATGGACTTGCCGCATCTCTCCCGGCGCAAGGTGAATGCGCGTGAAGCCCTCGAGCGAATGAATTGGCGAGAGCCCGTTCTGCGGCGGCGTGAGGTAAAGCTCAACCACCTCATCCCCCTCGCGCTCACCCGTGTTCCGAACCTCGGCTTCCACCGTTAGGTCGTCTCCAGCCTTCAACGAAGGGGTCGAAAGTTTCAGGTTGTTGTACGTGAAATGCGTGTAGCTCA
>JBAUHD010000109.1:0-2371 GCA_049680085.1 Acidobacteriaceae bacterium | reverse complement strand
GGCGGCGTGTAGTAGTCGAGGATAAAACCTCCCTCGTCCATCTGCGGCAGCAGGTTGGAACCGAGGCTGCTGAACGCGAACCAGGTTCCGGCGACCAGCGCCAGGCAGGCGAGCGTAAGCCAAATAGGCCGCGCCAGCGCCAGCTTGAGCCCGCGTTTGTGCCAGCGGAGCACGCTGCGCATCATTCTGCCGGCGTGTTCGGGCTCGTCGGCTGCCGAGGCTTCGTTCTTGGCATCCGATCCCCCACTCAAGCGCGCTTGAGCGGGCCACCCTCCGTTCGCGTGGTCCGTCGCCCCGGCGGCTGTTTCCGGCTGCGGGACTTCGCGCAGCTTCGATTTTCCGCGCAGCAGGTAAAAGCTGAGGCTCGGGGTCCAGGTGAGCGCGAGCGTGAGCGAGGTGAGCAGCGCGACCGTCATGGTGATGGCCAGCGCGCGAAAGAAGCTTCCGGTAACGCCGGCGACTGCGACCAGAGGCAAAAACACCACGACGGGCGTGATAGTGGAGAAGACCAGCGCTTTCGATATCTCGCGCAGGGCGTTGCGGACCGCCTGAGCGCGGCCCTCTCCCGATTCGCGGTGGAGGACGATATTTTCCACCACGACAATCGCGTCGTCGATGACGAGGCCAACGGCGGCGGCGAGGCCGCCCAGCGTCATCAGATTGAAGCTTTCGCCCAGCATGCTGAGAAAGACGAAGGTGATGAGAATGGTGACCGGAATCACCAGTCCGGCCACCAGCGAGGAACCCCAGTCGCCGAGGAAGATGACCAGAATGATGGAAGCCAGCACGAGCCCGATGAGGATGGCGTCGCGCACGCTGGAGATGCTGGCCTTCACCAGTTCCGATTGATCGTAGAAGGGCTCCAGCTTGACGCCCGGAGGCAGCGTCTTTCTGAGCTGGGCCACCTCCGCCGCAACTTCGTTGGCCACCGCGACGGTGTTGCTGGAAGGCTGCCGCGCGATGCTCAATAGCACGGCCGGTTTTCCATCGGCGGTCACGATGGTGTAGACGGGCTCGGTGGCGCCCTTGACCTCGGCCACGTCGCCGATATGTACCGGCACGCCCGCCGCCGTATTCTTCACCACAATCCCGGCCAGTTCCGAAGCATCATGCACCTGTCCGCCCACCAGCCCCAACACCAACTGGTGATCGCTTTCGTAGAGGCCGGGAGAGGTGATGGTATTCGTCGTGCGGACGGCGTTCAGCAGGTCGGTGGGGGTTACGCCGGTCGCCAACAATTTTGCCGGGCTGGGGACAATATGGAATTCCGGCACCTGGCCGCCCTGCACCTGCACCGCGCGCACTCCAGCGAGATGGTTGAGGGGCGGCTTGAGGTCATACGTCGCCATCTCCCACAGCGCGGTCTGAGAAACCGTGTCCGACGTCAGGCTGTAGCCGAGAATCGGAAATGAGGCAAAGCTCAGCCGTATCGCCTCGATACGCGCAGTGGGCGGAAGCGTCTGCTGCACCTGCGCCATCGCGGCGTCCACCAATTGTAGCGTCTGGAACATGTCCATATTCCAGTTGAAGAAAAGGCTGACTTCGGCGGAGCCGCGGCTGGTGTTGGAACGCATCGTTTCCAGCCCCGGCACAACCTGCACGGCCAGTTCGATAGGCCGCGTGATCGTGACCTGCATCTGCTCGATGGGCATGACGCCGTTGTCAATCCTGATGATGACGCGGGGAAAATTCGTCTCCGGAAATACCGAGATAGGAATCTTCGTCGCCAGGTAAACGCCGGCAATCGCCAACGCGACCGTAAAAAACACAATCGTGCGCGCATGGTTCAGCAGCCAGTACGGGCGCTTCGCGGTGTCGGCGGGTGTCGGCTTCAGGGAAAAACCCGGCATCAGTTGTCCCCGCCCGGCTGGCTCGCGCCGGACGCGCCTGCCCCTGCGCCGCCCAGCGGGACAATCGCCACCTTCGTGCCGTCCGCCATGGCGTAGGCCCCGGTGGTGACAACCGTTTCTCCGGCTTTCAGGCCGCTGACGATCTGAACATTCTGTCCATCAGTAATCCCGGTCTGGATCTCGCGCTGATGCGCAATATTATTGGAATCCACTACCATCACCTGCTTCGTGCCCGCCGGGCTGGTGAGCACCGCCTCCTTGGGGACAACGATTGCGTTTTCAACTATGGCGGAGGTGATGGAGACGCGCGCCGGAGCGCCCGCCTTCAGGGTTCCGGCCTTGTTGGGAACCTTCACCCATACTTCGATCGTCGTGCTGCCGGGATCGAGCGCAGGGCTGATGAGCGAGACGGTGCCAGGAAAAGACTGCTCTGTTCCATCGAGGGTAACGGTGGCTGGCTGGCCCACTTTGAGAAGCCGCGCCTGGTCCTCCGGCAGGTGGGTTTTGGCGAGCAGCGTTGA
>JBAUHD010000108.1:0-4224 GCA_049680085.1 Acidobacteriaceae bacterium | reverse complement strand
ATCGGCGAAATCGGCCTGACCGGTGTGGCTTCGGCCATCACAATGGCGACGTATCACGCAACAGGGGTTCGGGTCAGGGATCTGCCGATTCGGGTGGAAAAGCTGCTGGTGAGTCGGATGGTGTAGTGTGTGCCGCTCCCACAGGTGTGTACCTTTTGTGGTACAGTTGAATGCGTGAATCCGGCTCCGCATGACTCAAACGCTGAAGTGCCAGCCAAGCGCATTTCAGTCCTTTTCTTCCGAACGGCTTCCGGAGGCGAACCGGTCCGCAATTGGTTAAAGTCTCTTGAGCCTGTGGATGATCGCAAACAAATTGGGGTGGACATCAAAACGGTCGAGTTTGGCTGGCCACTTGGGATGCCGGTTTGCCGGCCTCTCGGGGATGGCTTATACGAGGTGCGGTCCAGCCTGAGCGGAAACAGAATCGCGCGGGTGCTTTTCTTTATTGATTCTGCGGAGCGAATGGTCTTGCTTCACGGATTTGTGAAGAAGACGCAGAAAACGCCCACTGGTGACATGGAACTAGCGCGGAGAAATAAGCGAATGTACGAAGCCGAGATGAAGGGAAGGAAATAGAACATGGCAAAGGAAAAATCAAAAGTCCACAGCGGCTCCTCTTTTGACGGTTTCCTGGAAGAAGAAGGTATTCGGGAAGAGGTAGAATCGGCCGCTATCAAGCGCGTGCTGGCATGGCAGTTCGAACAGGAAATGAGCCGCCAGCACAAAACCAAGCAGGCAATGGCAAGGGAATTGAAGACCAGCCGCTCACAGCTGGACCGTCTGCTGGATCCGCAAAATACATCTGTATCTCTGGAGACGTTGACGCGGGCAGCACGCGTTCTAGGAAAGCGCTTAGTCCTTGAGATCAGATCTCCGCGGAGTGGCAAGCGTCCTGCGGTTAGAGAAGCCAGGGCTACCAGGCCTCTTGAGTCATAAATTTTCATGCGGCCCGGGAAGGCCGTCCCAATTGAGCGGACGGTTGCAAGTTGCGCTGTTTGGCGTATTTGGCTCAATGTTCGAGCCATATCCCTCGTCTCTTCCTCGGCACCTTCGCCGTTTTTTCGCACACCGCGCCGCACATTCCTGTTCGGAGTTCCTTAGAATCAGGTATGGTTTCCCCTCGATTCACCCGGTCGCGCCTGTTTCCTGTTTCGCTTGTGGCTCTGTTTCTCTGCGCTTCCGTCCCGGCGGCCTTCGGCACCTCCTCGACCTTTGACCTGGACGGGCCCAGAGTTGAGGTGGTGGTGACGCGCGCGGGCAAGAAGCTGCCCATCACCAAGGTTCCGAACCTGGCTACGGGCGATAAGCTCTGGATCCATCCTGATTTCCCCTCGGCGCAGGCGGCGCATTATCTGCTGGTGGCGGCGTTCTTGCGCGGAGCGACCAATCCCCCTCCCAAGAAGTGGTTTTACAAGGCGGAGACCTGGGACAAAAAGTTCATCGACAAGGGCATGACCATCACCGTCCCGGAGGGCGCGCAGCAGGTGCTGCTGTTTCTGGCCCCGGAAACGGGCGGCGACTTCAAAACTCTGGAAAATTCGGTGCGCGGGCAGCCGGGCGCATTTGTGCGCGCCTCACAGGACCTGAATCAAGCCAGCCTCGACCGCTCGCGGCTGGACAAATACCTGGGCGCGGTGCGGAAGATCAACCACACCGACCCGGCCGAATTGAAGACCGCTTCTCCGCTGCTGGCCCGCAGCCTCGACATTAAGATCGACCCCGCCTGCCTGAGCCTGGACGTGGACCTGATTGCTCCCTGCCTGACGGAGAAGCAGGACAACCTGATCCTGAATGACGGACACAGCGCTTCGATTGTGCAGGCGCTCACCTCCGGCTCGGCCAGCGACCTTGCCATGCAGGCCAGCTACACGCCGCAGGCCAGTTACGGCTATTACAGCCCCTACATCTCCTCCATCATTGACATTGCCCGGATCATGGAGTCCTTTCGCACGGCGGCCTACCAGTACATTCCAGCGCTGGCCGTGCAGACCGGCGAGGCGCTGGACCTGAAGCTGAACGCGCCACCCTCGTTCCACAATCCCAAATCTGTGCTGGTCATCGCCTTGCCGGCGGTGGAACCGGCGCAGCCTCCGCCGCTGCATCCGGTGGACGAGAAGCAAGTGTATTGCGCGCAGAATGCGACCCTGGCCCTCCCCGTTGAAGGCGCGCCACTGATCTTCTCGACCCGCTACGCGCGCAACCTGAAACTGCATCTGCAGGCCGCCAACGGCAAAAGTGTGGAACTGCCTCTGACTGCGGACCCCGCGCGCGGTGGCCTCGACGTGGACACCCGACCGTTGGCCGGAACGATCATCGGGACGGACGTGAAGGCGTCGATTCGCGGCCAGTGGGGCTTCGATCCCTTTACCGGACCGGAGATCCAGCTTCAGGGCTCCCACGAGCAAACCTGGAAGATCGCCGAGGCCGACGACGCTCCGCTGGTGGTGGGGCGCGAGGACACGGTGCTGCTGGAGGCGGACAACGCAAGCTGCGTGAGTGGAGTCCAGTTCCGGAGCGCCGATGGCAAAGCGATCAAAGCGAAGTGGAAGCTGGTGAAGCCGAACCAGGTCCAGGTGACGCTTCCGCTGAAAGATGCGCAGCCGGGCAGCATGATCCTCATGGTGAAACAGGCGGGGCTGGAGAAACCGGCGGACATCTCGGTGCGCGCCTTTGCCCAGGCCGCGCATCTGAGCGGCTTTACGCTGCACTCCGGCGATCGTCAGGGAATGTTGACCGGCAACCGGCTCGACGAGGTTGCAAGCCTGAAAATTCAAGGCATTCCGTTCAAGCCCGGAACGCTGACCAGCACAAAAGGCGACGACCAGCTCGTCATGGAGACGGCCGACGCAAAAGCCGCGAGCGCGCTGAAGGCCGGCCAGACACTGAAGGCCGTCGCGACGCTGCGCGACGGGCGCACGCTCGCTGTGACGGCGACCGTCGACGCGGCACGCCCCAGCGTCACACTGTTGAGCAAAAGCGTGCAGCAGGACAACCGAACCGGAGACGCGGTGGCGAATAATAATATTCTCATCTCCGATCCGGACGAGCTGCCCCAGAACGCCGTGCTGCTGTTCTCGCTGAAGGCGGAGACGCCGGAGAATTTTACCCGCGCGGAGAAGATCGAAGTTGCCACAGCGGACGGCTCTTCCTCGACCATGTTGACCCTGGCCAACGGGCTCACGCTTCAGGATCGGCACATCGCCGTGGCCCGGCTTGATCCGGCCAAAGCCTTTGGCGCGTCAACCTTCGGACCGCTGCGTTTCCGCGTGGTGACGGAAGACGGCGTGAAGGGAGATTGGCAAAAGCTCTCCACTCTGGTGCGGTTGCCCAGCTTCCAGTCCCTGCAATGCGGCGACAAACCGGAAGTGGCGTGCAAGCTGCGCGGCTCGAATCTGTTTCTTGTGGACTCCATTGCGCAGACCCAGCAGTTCACAAATCCTGTGCAGGTCCCGGACGGGTTTCCGGGGCGCGTGCTGCCGGTGCCGCATCCGGCCGACGGCGGCGAGCTTTATGTGAAGCTGCGGGATGATCCGTCCGTCGTCAACGTGGTGACGCTGACTCCGGAATTTACCGGCGTGAAAAAGAGCGCCGCAACTCCAGAGGCCGCTCCAGGGACATTTCGCCCCGCGTACCCGAGTCCCGCTGGAGGAACCGCGGTTTCGCCTGGGACAGCGGTGGCTCCCCCGGCGGACGCTAGAACACCCGGTTCAGGTTCGGCTGCGCCCGGCGCGCAGGGTTCTGCGTCCGCCCCTTCCGCGCCTGTAACGAGCGAGGGGCCTGCCGCTGCTTCGCCCGCCAAACCGGATTCCTCTCCAAGCCCCGCGGCTCCATCCTCGCCTTCTTCCACGTCGCAACCGGCGGCCCCCGCTCCACAGGCTTCCGCGCAACACCCGGAAGTCTCCAGCGGCGCGGCGGCTGACTCGAAATCCGCGGACGAGACGACCGCCTCCACCGCACCCGCTCAGAAATAAAATTGCGCCATTCTCAACAGGGGCCTCCTCGCGGGCCGCGTCCGCCTTTGACGCATCCTACAAGAAGTTGAATCATTGAGCGTTGGACCAAATTTGAATCTGCGGAGGTGTTGACTATGCCCATGCTCAAGGGCCGCACGGCGATTGTTACCGGATCAAGCCAGGGAATCGGACAAGGGATAGCCGAGAGGCTGGCGCGCGAAGGCGCGAACGTGGTGATTGACTACATTGGAGCGCCAACCGGCGCGAACGC
>JBAUHD010000107.1:0-7659 GCA_049680085.1 Acidobacteriaceae bacterium | reverse complement strand
CCGAGCGCGATGACGATGGCGCCGGCGGCGATGAGGACGCCTCCGATGAGCTTGCGGGCAGTGAGGGCTTCTCCGAGCAGCGGCCAGGCGAGCAGGATGACAAAGACGACGCTGAGCTTGTCGATGGGTGCGACGCGCGAGGCTTGTCCCTTGGAGAGGGCGTGGAAGTAGCAGATCCAGGAAAGGCCCGTGGCGATGCCCGAGGCGGCGAGAAAGAGCCAGCTTCGGCGGTCGATGTGGGCGAGTCCGGCGTGGCTGCCGAGGCTGAGGGCGATGATCCAGGTGAAGAGGACGACGACGGTGGTGCGAACCGCGGTGGCGAGGTTCGGGTCGACGCCAGCCACGCCGACTTTGGCGAGCAGGGCGGTGGCGGCGGCGAAAACAGCGGAGAGAATGGACCAGATGAGCCAGGTCATTTTGGTTCCTTCCGGGAAGCGACTCGTGTGACGTCAAGAGCGAAAAGGCACTCGGAATCTCCGAAGGAATTCGCCCGTGGACAGTAGGAGCTTACTGGAGAGCTTTTTCGATTGCGCCCTTGAGCGGAGGCAGGTCGTCGGAGATGGTGTTCCAGATATCTTCGCTGTTTACGCAATCGTACTGGTGCCGGAGCCAATTGCCGATTCCCCGAATGTCGCGCCAGGGCACCCCCGGGCAAAGGATGGCGGCCTCACTGATGACGAGGAGTTTGCGCTCGACGGCCGCCTGGGTTTTGAGATCTTTACAATAATCGTCGATGTTCATTCCGCGAACGAATTCGTCGATGGCATCGATGCTTTCGCGAATATCACGGAGTTGCGACTTTGGGTCTCTAAAAGGCAAGCGCGGAGTCTCGGAGGGCCTGATTGCGGATGGGTTCTTTCATGGAATCGGAGGGCGAGAGATCGACTTTGGCTCCGAGGAGGTCGGCGAGGCGATTTTCAAGATGGACCATGGTGACGAGCGTGAGGCGCCTGGAGCGGTCGAAGTCAGCCATGAGGTCGATGTCCGAGGCGGCAGAGGATTCATTCCGAGCGACCGATCCGAAAAGGCGCAGGTGGACGATGCCGGCGGCTTTCAACTCCGGCTCGTGCGTGCGAAGGGTCTGAATTACGGAATGCTTGTCCATGATTTGACTTTGACATAGGCGGGGGCGGATTTCAATGAGGTTTCTGAGGACATTCGCGCGGTCGGGCAGAAACCAGGGCAACAGGACGCAATTATGTTGCAACAGGCGGAGTTATTGAGGCAGGCCGTCCGAGAGTTTAATTAAACTCGGGGTATGGGACAGTCTGGGAACTCTTTGGATCAAGCGGCTTCTTCGTATCTTCGTTCAGCGGTGCATCAGCCGGTCAACTGGCATGAGTGGGGGGCGGAGGCGTTTGCGCGGGCGGCTCGGGAGGACAAGCCTGTCCTGCTGGATATTGGCGCGGTGTGGTGCCATTGGTGTCATGTGATGGACCGCGAGAGCTACGAGGACCCCGAGCTTGCGGCGATTGTGAATGAGCATTTTGTCGCGATCAAGGTGGACCGCGACGAGCGTCCCGATGTGGACAGTCGGTATCAAGCGGCGGTGCAGGCCATCAGCGAGCAAGGCGGTTGGCCGCTCACCGTGTTTCTGACTCCCGATGGGCGGCCGTATTTTGGGGGGACGTATTTCCCGCGCGGGGACCGTTATGGGCGGCCTGGGTTTGAGCGCGTGCTGGTGACCATGGCCGATGTGTGGAAGACGCGGCGCGAGGAGGCGCTGGAGTCGGCGGACAACGTGTTTGCGGCGATTGAGCACGGCGAGGCGTTCGCGGGCCGGGCAGGGGTGCTGTCGCTGGAGATCGTGGACAAGATTCTGGCATCGGCAGTGGCGCAGTTTGATCCGCGCAATGGAGGGTTTGGGTCGCAGCCTAAGTTTCCGCATCCGGCGGCGCTGGATTTGCTGATGGACGCGGCGGGGCGCACGGGCGATGAGGCGGCTCGGCAGACGGCAATGGTCACGCTGGCGAAGATGGCGTGTGGCGGGATCTATGACCAGCTTGCGGGCGGGTTCCATCGCTACTCGACGGACGAGCGCTGGGTGGTTCCGCATTTCGAGAAGATGCTGTACGACAATGCGGGATTGCTGGGGAACTACGTTCATGCGTTCCAGAGCTTTGCGGATGCGGATGCGGCGCGGGTGGCACGGGACATCCTTCGCTGGCTGGATGAAGTGATGACGGACCGCGAGCGGGGCGGGTTCTATGCGTCGCAGGACGCGGACCTGTCGCTGGATGATGACGGAGATTACTTTACCTGGACGCGCGACGAAGCGGCGGCGGCGCTGACTCCGGATGAGATGGCGGTGGCCGGACCTTACTGGGACATTGGCGAACTGGGCGATATGCACCACAACCCCGCGAAGAACGTGCTGCATCGGAAGCACTCGATAGAGGAGGTCGCACGGCAGACGGGGCATTTGGTGGACGAGACGAAGACGCTGCTGGGGTCGGCCCATGCGAAGCTGCTGGCGGCGCGGATGACGCGGCCCACTCCTTATATCGACCGGACGATTTACACGTCGTGGAATGCGATGGCGGTGTCGGCCTATCTGGAGGCGGCGAAGGTTCTGGAACTGCGCGAGGCGCGGGAGTTTGCGCTGAAGACACTGGACCGGCTGCTGCGCGAGGGCTGGGACGCGAAGGCCGGGCTGGCTCATGTGGTGGCGTACCCGGAGGGTGCGGCGGGACAGCGGATTGCGGGCGTGCTGGACGACTACGCCTTCCTGACGCTGGCGCTGGTGGACGGCTGGGAGGCGACGGGGGAGCGGCGATACTACGACGCGGCGATGGAGATTGGCGAAGCCATGGTGGCGCGGTTCTACGACGCGGCGGACGGCGGGTTTTTTGATACTGAGCAGGCTGAGGGCGCGCTGGGCGTGCTGGCGGCTCGGCGCAAACCGTTGCAGGACACGCCGACTCCGGCGGGAAATCCCACAGCGGCGATGGCGCTGCTGCGGCTGGAGGCGCTGAGCGGACGGGCCGATTTTCGCGAGAAAGCCGAAGCGACGCTGGGGAGCTTCGCGGGGATTGTGGAGCACTTCGGGCTCTACGGCGGCACGTATGGGCTGGCGCTGGAGACGCTGCTGCTGGCGCCCGCGCAGGTGGTGGTCATCGGCGCGGGAGCGGAGGCTCGGAAGCTGGCGGCGATGGCGATGGCGCGATATGCCGTGAACAAGAGCGTCATTGCGCTTCGTCCGGAGCAGGTGACGGCGGCGAACCTGCCTCCAGTGCTGGCGGAGACGTTGCCGAATCTGCCGGAGTTGGGCGGCGGAAGGGCGTTCGCGGTGGTTTGCCGGGGGGCCAGTTGTCTGCCTGCGACGAGCGATGCGGAAGCGCTGCTGGAGGAGTTAAACGGCTAGCATCCAGCGGGGCTCTGGTTTTGGTACCGATCCGACGCGAACAGCAGATCCCTCCGCTGCGTCCGCTTCGCGGACTTTGGTCGGGATGACAAGTTTGTTGTAGGCGAATATCCCAAAAGAAGCCCCGGTTTCCAGGCCGGGGCTTTGATGGCATTTTCTCGGCAGAGGGCACAGAGAGGTTATGGATTCTCGGCGGCGGAGTGGATGGCGGCCCAGAGGTCTTTGAGGCCGGCTCCGGTTTTGGCGGAGCAGAGGAGGACATCTTCCACCTGCAAGCCTTTTTTGAGGGCGGTTTGGGCTTTGCTGCGTCCGTTGCCGGAGAGCTTGTCGGATTTTGTGGCGACGACGATGAGGTCGCGGCCCGTCTGCTGGAGAAATTCGATGAGTTGGATGTCGGGCTGCTGCGGCGGAATGTTGCTGTCCACGAGGCAGAGGCAGAGGGCGAGGGTGGGGCGCTCGGCGAGGTACGGCTCGATGAATTTTGGCCACTCGGCGGAGATGGATTTGGAGATTTTGGCGTAGCCGTATCCGGGCAGGTCGGCGAAATACATTTGCGGCTGCTGGCGCTGGGGCGTGTCGGTGATCGCGAAGAAGTTGATGGCGCGGGTGCGTCCGGGAGTGGAGGAGACTTTGGCCTGTTTGGAGTCGAGCAGGGCATTGAGCAGGCTGGATTTGCCGACGTTGGAGCGTCCCAGGAAGGCGATTTCCGGAATGGAGGGCGCAGGGAACTGTGCGGGCGAGAGGGCGGAGAGAAGGAATTTGGAATGGGCGCGCATCAACGGATAGGGCTCAGGGCACAGGGCACAGGGCTCAGGGTTGTGGAACCGGCTTCCTTGCTGTTCCTGGCAGGCCGACTATTGATCACAGAGGTCACAGAGCGCACAGAGGGATTCTCCAAGTAGATGGATCAGGGTTCAGTATACGAGGATGGAAGACGGAGGCGCGTTGCTGTGAAGAAAAAGGCGTTGGTTTCGTGGAGCAGTGGGAAGGATTCGGCGTGGGCGCTGCATGTGCTGCGGCAGCGGGGCGTTTATGAAGTTGCCGGGTTGCTGACGACGATGAATGCGGAATTTGATCGCGTGGCGATGCACGGGACGCGGCGCGCGCTGCTGGAGGCGCAGGCGGATGCGGCGGGGCTGCCGCTCAGGACCATTCCGCTGCCGTGGCCCTGCTCGAATGAGCAGTACGAGTCGGCGATGGGCTCGGCGTGCGCGGAGGCGGTCGCGGAGGGGATTGAAGTGATCGCGTTCGGGGATTTGTTTCTGGAGGATGTGCGGGCGTATCGCGAAGAGAAGCTGGCCGGGACGGGGCTGACGCCGGTGTTTCCGCTATGGGGATTGCCGACAGAGGCGCTGGCGCGGGAGATGCTGGCTGGCGGGCTGCGGGCGCGGATTGTGTGCGTGGACCCGGCGAAGCTTCCGAGGGAGTTTGCGGGGCGCGACCTGGATGAGAGCGTGCTGGACGCGATGCCGGCGGAGTGCGACCGGTGCGCGGAGCGGGGGGAATTCCATACCGTCGCGTATGCGGGGCCGATGTTTCGGCGGGCGATTCCGATTGAGAGTGGGGAAGTGGTGGAGCGGGATGGGTTTGTGTTTGCGGATGTGAAGGTGGTTGAAGGATGGGCGGCTGCGGCGCATTCCTGAAATGCTGGCGGGGCGGCGACGGCTACTTGACAGCCGGTTTAAGTGCGGGAGAGTATGACGGTCGCGGCAAAGCAGGCCCATTGTTGCGTTGAGGGTTTTTGCATCTAAGGGCTTGGCTCCGCCTGCGGCGGCAGATTCGGTCCAATCTCAAAGGAGACACCCAATGAAACTCAACCCACGACGGCTGGTACTTCCCATGGTACTGGCGGCATTTCTCGCGGTAACAATCAGCCCCGGCGCTCTGCATGCGCAAAACACGCAGAACCAGAGCACGAGCACAACAACCAAGGCGAAGAAGAAGAAGAAGACGAAGGCGGAGAAGGCCGCCGAGGCAAACTCATCCGCGAACGCCACGACGGCCACTACGAAGGAAACCAAGAAGAGCAGAAAGCAGAAGAGCAAGGCGGAAACCGCGGCGTCCGAGCAGAACCACGCTCCGGCGGCTGCCAGCGCGCCCAGCGCCCCGGCTGAGGCGCCCCACACGGTAGCGAAGAGCGAGCGGAGCCATGCCGCTCCGGCGAGCTCTGTCCACGCGCAGACGCCTCCCTCAGCGGGGATGGTGTGGGCGAATACCGGAACCAAGGTCTATCACAAGTCCGGATCGAGGTGGTACGGGAAGACGAAACAGGGCCAATGGATGACGGAGGCGCAGGCGCAGCAAGCGGGATACAAGGCAGCAAAGAATTAACGTTGGGGCAATCGACTTGAAGGAGAGGTGTGGAAATGAAGCAAAAATCTTCGTGGTTATTTGCGGCGGCTCTCGGAGCGGCGCTGGCGCTGGGTGTGGGCCTGAGTTATTCAGGAACAGCCTATGCGGAGGGTACGTCCAAATCAGCGCCCGCCGCGCAGTCAAACGCGGTGGACATCAACACGGCCAGTCTCGATCAATTGAAGGCGCTCCCGGGAATCGGTGATACGTATGCGCAGAAGATTGTGAACGGGCGGCCATATGCGAAGAAAAGCGACCTGGTCCGCAAGAAGGTTCTGCCGGAGGCGGTCTACAAGAAGATTGCAGACAAGATCATCGCGAAGAAAGGGAAGTAGGAGTAGCCGGGAGCGTCCACCTTCGCTGTGCGCTCTGCGGCGCGGGTGGAGGCCTTCGCGCAACTCCAGAGGCTCTGTGGAATTCCAATCAGGAGACGGAGGTTTCTGATGTCTATTTTTGATTCTGTAAAAGGGCTTATGGGCAATGACGCGGTAAAAGGGCTCATGGACAATGACATGGTGAAGGGCATGGTTGCCAAAGAGTGCGGGGACCATCCGCTGGTGGGCCATGCCGTGGATCTGGTGAACAGTCCGGAAACAGGCGGGGTGGAAGGGCTGGTGCAGAAGTTCCGCGCCAACGGCCTGGGTGAGGCTGTGGAATCGTGGATCGGGCCGGGCGGGAACCATCCGATTACCGCGGAGCAGATTCAGAACGTACTGGGGCGGGACCGGATCAGCGCAATCGCGTCGAAATTCGGAATGTCTCCTGAAGACGCCAGCGCCAAGCTGGCGGAGGTGCTGCCGACTGTCATGAGCAAGATGACCGGCGGAGGAAGCGCAGCGGGGGCTGCCACCACCGCATAGTTCCAGATGTTTATGCAGCATCCGGCGGATGGTGGCCTTGACACCTTTCCGCTGACGTGTGTTTGCCCGCGTTCACGAAGAGGCGATTGAGGCAGTTGCCGTTCGCTCGCCCTTGCCTGATTCTTGCTGAGAGGGATTTCCCTTGCAGGGAATACGATGGCGGGCAATTTCGATTGCGATGTGGTGGTTGTGGGAGCCGGGGTTGCCGGGCTGACGGCGGCTCGCGGGCTGGCTGAGGCGGGGCTGTCTGTGGTTCTGCTGGAAGCGGCGGAGCGGGTTGGCGGGCGTGTGCGCACGGTCCGGCTGGCTGGGAGCGATTTGCCGGTGGAAGCGGGGGCTGAGTTTGTGCATGGGCGTCCGCCGGAGCTGCTTCGGCTGATTGAAGAAGCCGGGTTGACGCTGGTGGAGCGCGAGGGGAAATTCTATTCGTTTGAGAATGAGCGGCTGTGCGCGGCGGAGTGGGAAGACTCGGTTTTTGATGTGCTGGACAAGCTGCCGGAAGAGGGGGACCGTCCGTTCGCGGAATTTCTTGCGGAGCAAAAGCCGCCGGAGAAGATTGCGAAGCGCGTGACGGATTACGTGGAGGGATTCAACGCGGCGGACGCGAAGGTGATCGGCACGGCGGCGCTGCGGAGGCAGCAGCAGGCCGAGGAGGCGATTGAGGGCGAGCGAGTCTTTCACATCCAGGAGGGGTATGACCGGGTTCCACTGTTTCTGCTGGACCGGTTTCTGGCGGCGGGCGGGCAGGCGCATCTGAAAACTCCGGTCACGGAAATTGCATGGGAGCGGGGCGAGGCGCTGGTTCGGACGGCAAACGCGGCTGTGGCGGCGGTTCGGGCTCGGTGGGTGGTGATCGCGCTGCCGCTGGGGATTTTGCAGGCGGGCACGGTTGCTGTTTCACCCATGCCGGATGCGGCGGCGAAGGCGATTGCCGCGCTGCGGATGGGCTCAGCGGCGCGGATTACGCTGGTGTTCCGGGAGCGGTTTTGGGAGCAGGCCGCGCCGGGGCTGAGCTTTTTGTTCGCGTCGGGAGAGGCTGTCCCGGTGTGGTGGAGTCCGGCGGAGGAGAGCGCGGCGCTGACG
>JBAUHD010000106.1:0-27144 GCA_049680085.1 Acidobacteriaceae bacterium | reverse complement strand
GCGGCGGTTCGAGCGCGGCCTGGAATTGCGAGCTTGCTTCGTCAACGTCGCCGCAGTTGAGTGCCTGCCGCCCGAGCAGCAGCCGCGCACGCACATATTGCGCCAGCACCAGACCCTCGCCGCCCTCCCATGGCTGGAACTTGCGGCGCAACAAAAGCTCCAAAGCCTCTTTAGGTTTGCCGACCTGGTTATAGAGCGTCGCAAGCTCCACGGAAAGATCGTCCCGACCTTCTATCAGGGCACGGAACCTGAGCAATTCCTCCAGCCGCCGTTCGGGCAGTTCGCCGATGCGCTTCCAGAGCTGGTCCCGCTCATAAAGGATGCGTCCATCGTTTGGATCGGCGTGCAGCGCGCGATCGAAGGCGTCCAGCGCTTTTTTCTTATCATGCCCATGATTGAAGTACGCAATGCCCACGTTGCGCCATACTGTGGCGAAAGAAGGTTCGCGGTCGGCAGCCTTCTCCCAGGCTTCAATTGCCTCTTTGTGCCGGCGGCGGTCATAAAGCAGATTGCCAAGCAGATAATAGGCCACATAGTCTTCCGGATGACGGGTGACGGTTGCTTCGAGAACCAGAAGCTCTTCCAGCCTTGCCGGAAAGCAGTAATCCAGAGAAACATCGTCTGTGCGGCAATAGGTATTTTGCGCTGCGGGCAGCCCTGACCGCTGCTCCTCGTTTGCCAGCACAAGCAGAACCATAGGCGCGGAGCCGTCCTTTGCGTCAAGATCCGCACCGCGCAACACTCGGACCGCTTCGTCGTCATCTCCGCAGCGGAGAAGATCGAAGGCCAGATCGAGTCGCTCCTGTCCGGTCGCGGGCTCAGTCCCCTGATGCCAGAGCGCGCCAATGTCCATGGGGTCAATCGAGAGAGTCTCTCGATTGAGAGCGTCTGCTTCCTCCCGTCGGCCCAGCTTGTGCAGCGTCAGGCCGAGAAGGTTGCGCGCATTCAAGTTGTCGGCCTCGGCCTTCAGGCTGCGCTGCACGTGGTCCAGAGCTGCGCCCCAATGCCGCTGCTTCGCATCCATCTCCGCCAGCGCGAAATAGGCAGGTCCGCGCCAGGCCGCATTCCACGTAGCCTTGTAGAAAGCGTCGTAGGCTTCTTTACTGCGCTGCTGATATCTGCGTGTGACGCCCAGATTGTAATAAGGCTCTCCGTCATACGGATTAGGGTTCAGCCGCGTCAACCGGGCGATTGCCGCCTGGAAGTGCTCCGCCGCTTGTTCAAATTCGCCGCGTCTCAAATGCCATAGGCCCAAGGCATTGTGCGCGCGGCTTTCGCCCGGATCGCGCCGCAGCACCTCCTGCCAGTACAGTTCCGGCTGGCGTGTGGCGTGGCGATACTGTTCGAGGTGAACTCCGGTGAGATACAGTTCCTCGACGGTGGCCATTTCTTCCGGAGCCGCCGGTTCCTGGGCCGCTATCGGCGGCTTGGCGGGCCGCACGCGGCTGGGGTCATATTCAATGAACGTCTGCCCCGCCACGGCAACTGTAGCGCACAGCTTCTCCTCCTGAATCTCTTCTGCAAGCGGGACCACCCACAGCGCCGGGTCTGCGACGTCTATATCCCGCGTGCAGCGCGCAATCTCAGTTGCGCCTCGGCGTAAAACGATGGTCGCATCTTTGACTGCCTGCGTTACACAAACACCGACCCGGGCCGCTCCGCTTTCAACCTGCAAGCTGAGCGCCCCCCGGAGATTCGCCGCCTGCGGCACGCCAATTTTTCGGATTGGAAACCACGCCTGCGTGAAAGTCTTGGTCTCCCACGGAGCCAAATACGAAAAATCGGGCTGGTTGTCCGTATAGGCGCCCGCCATAAGCTCAATATACGGTCCGTTCTCGTCAGTAAGGCTCCGGTCCCAGGCGTAACCGAACTCGTGGTTACCCCACGTCCACTGCTTTTTGCCTGGAGCAATGTGATGGTTCGCCACATGGACCACGCCTGCCTCGGCAAGATGATCGTATCCGCCAAGGAAATCGCCTTCTGTGCCCGTAACCATATAGCTCGTGGGCACAGGAATGTTCGCATACCAGCTTAGGTCGTTCGCGGCATAGGAGGCGTCCGGCACGAACATTCGCGGCATTTCGTCCTCTGGAACACCCGACCTGCTGCGCTCTCCGTAATCCACACCGTAATAGCAGCCGCCGCTCAGCGGAAACGTGGTCACCGCCCGCTTCGCGTGATCGGCGACAAAGCGGGCGTCCGTTGGGAAAAACGACTGATAGCGTTCATGGACGCGAGTGGCCACGTTTGCCCACCAGAGGAAGGTCTGCGTGAACTGGGTACGGTTAAATAAACGGACCTTCAACTCAAGCAGCGCCTGGCCCGGATGCAGGCATATCCCGTGCATCCCTTTCATGCGGAGCATCGGATCGTGATCGCTGCACCAGATTGTGATCGATCCGTCCTCGTGCTCCTCGATCTGCGTTTCCACCGGCATAAATGTGGCAGGACGGTGATGCTGGGGCCAGTTGAATTCGACTCCCCCGGAGATCCATGGCCCGGCAAGCCCCACCAACGCGGGCTTGATGACGTCCTGCCGGTAGAAGAAGTCATAGCCGGTCGTTTTGTCGTATCCAATATGGATGCGACCCCCGATCTCGGGGAGGACCATCAGGCGGAGATACTCATTTTCGATATGGATCGCCTTCCACAACTTCTTCCGCGGCTCAGTCGCCACTCTGTCGATGAACGGCAGCGGATAAACCCGCCCGCTGCTTCCCTGATAGACGCGTCTTTCCAGAAACATGGGATTGCGGTCCGGGCTTTCGGGAGTATAGGTGTCGATCTCGACATCCTGCCGCCACGCCTTGACGGGTCCGGGCAAGTCCGCGGGAGCCGCCGGAAGGTTGAGTGTGTGGCTGAACTTCCCGCGCCTGCCGGCATCTTCGGGGCTGCGCACTTCTTGTGATCTCCTCGCGTTTACGTTAACGTAAACGGATACCGTATGCGCTGACGTCGGGAATGTCAAGTCAGCATTCTCCCCAATCCCTGACTGAGACTTTCTTTCCCGGAATCGATCCCGACGAATACCGTGTGCCAGCTCCAGATTGAAGCGCGGTTTACCTTCTGAGCGGAGAACCTTCAGCAGGTATGCAAAGTAACCAGATAGTATGACACTGGATCAGCGAGAGACCTCATGAATAGAAGGAAGACGACGCGACGGAAACGTTTCATGCTCCACGCGGGATATGTCCTGCTGATCACTGCGCTTGTATGCATTCCCGCAAGACTGTATTCGCAGCCGGTCCGGACGCTAGAGCTGCAAAATAACTGGAGGCTCATCGAGGCCGATCACTTGAAGGCTACTGGAGGCGGAATATCCCAGCCTGACTTCTCCGTCGCCAAGTGGCACGTCATCCGCAAAATGCCCGCGACGGTACTTGCCGCGCTCGAGGCCGACGGCACCTACCCGAATCTCTACTATGGGATGAACCTGCTCACCGAGGCGCCTCAAAATCTCTGGAAACACAAATGGTGGTATCGCACAACGTTCCGCGTTCCCGTCGGCTCGCACACATTCTGGCTCGACTTCCCCGGCATCAACTACCGCGCAAACATCTGGTTGAACGGCAAGCTGGTAGCCAACGACCGTCAAGCCGTCGGCATGTACGTCGATCACCGCTTCAATGTAACGCGCTTCATCAGGTCGGACACCGAAAATGTTCTGGCGGTCGAAGTAACGCCGGAACGGTTAATCCGGGACGTCAACGGGGTCGAATTGGCGGACAGTTGGCACGACTGGATTAACTGGAAGTATCTCGGATACCACGGTCCGCTCGACGCTAAAGATTTCCCCGTAAAGAGCCTCACCGCGACCTACAAAGCCGCGAACGGCATGCAGCCGGCTTCTCCGGTGACGGTGACGGTCAAACTTGCGGCCGCCTCGACCTCCGAGACGACGCTCCAAGCCGACGTCGCCTCCGGCGGAGCCTCCGTAACATCTGGCACCGTAGCATTCCTGCGTTACGGGCACCCGTTGGGGTCTGCAAAGGTCAACGCCAAAGGGGTGGCAACGCTTGTGGTTCCGCAGTCAACAGAGATGCTCGTCTCCGGGGGAATCTCCTTCGTTCCTGACCGCAACACGGGAATCTGGAAGCCCGTGTATCTGACGATTACGGGTCCGGTCAAAGTTTCAGGCGCGCTGGTGGATACCCAGCTGCCGCTTCCGGTGCTCTCCCCCGCAAGGCTCACCGTCTATGCAACGCTGACCAACGGCACAAACCGCCCCGTGAGCGGGCAGATTGAAGGCGAGATCACTCGCCCTGGCAAGCCCATGATTCACCTGGTGCAGGCAGTTTCCCTCGGTGCTGGAGCAGCACGGGATATCAGCTTTACGCCCGCCATGTTTCCTCAACTTGTCGTACGCAACCCGGACCTGTGGTGGCCGTACACGATGGGCAGGCCCGCTCTCTACAATCTCCGGCTGCGGTTTGTCGCCGACGGCGAGGTCTCGGATTCAGAAGCGATCCGCTTCGGAATCCGTGAGGTCACGCAGCACCGCGACCACGACGACCAATTCGGTCCAGGCGGCAATTTCTATCTTCAGATCAACGGCAAGAACTTTCTGGTTCGAGGCGCGGCCTACACCCCCGATCTGCTCTACCAATACAATCCGAAGCGCGAGAAGACGATGATTCTCTACGCCAAGGATCTGGGGCTGAACATGCTCCGCTCAGAGGGGAAGATCGCCAGCGAGCACCTGCTCGAAGTCGCCGACGAAGAGGGAATGCCGCTGATGTATGGCTGGATGTGCTGCAATCAGTGGGAGCGCTGGAACGAGTGGAGCCCTGAGGATTACCGCGTGGCCGACGAAAGCCTCCGCTCGGTCATTCTGATGCTGCGCTCGCACCCATCGGTCTTCCTGTGGGCCAACGGCAGCGACGGCCGTCCGCCAGACCGGGTTCGCGCAAGCTATCACCGCATCCTGAAAAACCTGCATTGGCAGAACGCCGCGGTCGATACCGTATCCAGCGATGCCCGAAGCGCCGACGGGAAGATTCTCTGGAGCGGAATTCAGATGCCGGGCCCCTACACTTGGCGTCCGCCGTCCTACTGGTTTGCCGGAAGTTATGCCGGTGCGGCTGGCTCAATCGCCGAGGAAGGAGACAACGAGAACGTCCCTCCTTATGAGAGCCTGAAGAAATTCATCCCGGCGAACTATCTCTGGCCGATCAACAGGTATTGGTATTTCCATGCTGGAGCGACGACCGGCAACAACGAGCTCGAGAGCACGCGGCGTGCGTTGCGCCAGCGGTTTGGTCCCTCAAGCAGCGCGAGGGAATTCGCCTTCAAAGCGCAGGTAGCGGAGTATGCCGATGTACGCGCCCAGTTTGAGGACTTCGCGGCGAACGGATGGGCGACGCACAAGATGACCATTTACTGGATGTTTGACAACCAGTGGCCATCGTTTTTTGGGCACCTTTTCGACTATTATCTCAAGCCCAGCGGAGCCTACTACGGAGCAAAAAAAGGCCTGCGGCCGCTGTCGATTGTCTTTGATTACTTTGCGACTGGCAACCACAGCAAGGCGCATCTTACCGTCGTGAACCAGACGCCCACGGACCAGAGCGGACTGCGGGCACAGATCCGCGTTTACGACCTCACGGGCAAGTTGCAGGATGACTGGACCATCCCGCATATTTCGGTGGCGTCGGGTGGCGTGGCCCACATCCTCACCATCACGAAGCCAGAGCCCATCGCCCCGGTGTACTTCGTGCGCTGCGACCTGTTCGACGCTCAGGGAAAGCTGCTGGTTGACAACGTCTACTGGCAGTCGACAAAGCATGATGATCTAGGCGGCCCGAGCCACGACAACGCATTCGATCTGCATCAAGTGAGCTGGGCCGACATGACGCCGCTGAACACCATGCCCAGGGTTCAATTGGAGTTATCGGCTACCGCGACTGACACGAACGGCGAGAGCCGCGTGGCGATTCGGTTGCACAACTCGACAGATCACATTGCCTTCTTTGAGCGTGCGACGATTACGAGCACAAAAGGCGGCGGCGAGATCCTGCCTATCGAATACAGCGACAATTATGTGACCGTGTTCCCGCACGAAACAACCGAAATCCACGCCACCATCCTCAATGACGCTGAGACGCCGACATGGGTTCGCCTGCAAGGTTACAACGCGAAGGAGGAAACGGTACAGATCCAGTAGGTGAGACATCTGTCGCCGCGAGCGATCTTGGCCCTGCATGTCAAGGACGTGGAGTGTTGACGAGCTTCTGTATCAGGGATTCCGAGGCAGACTCAAAGCCAACGAGTTTCATTTTTAGTGGTTAAATGTTTAACAGATATGACCGAGGGCTCGCCCGCGGACCCTACACGTTAGATTTAGCTATGCCTGTGAATTGCGAGGGGGGCTTTTAGCCAAGTGAAAGCTAGCTTCTGTGCGCCGGATTCGGATGGACGAAATGGATTATCCTCGTCGTGCAAAGTTGGAATAGACGAAGGGAAACGACGCGCAATCCACCGGGGATGTGCGACGCTACGAGGATTCAGCTTTTTACACCACTTCAGACGCACGGGCGTTGAGCGCCTCGCGAGCGGATTGTTATTCCTGATTCTGGTGTCGCATTGCGGCGGACAAACGGCTACTAAAAGCATGTTCTTTTCCACGGCTGCTGAAGAATCGTATTCAACGTATCAGTTGCCGGGAGATGGCGACCTTTGGCCGTCCTGCTGGGCCGCGGATGGAAACCTCTATGCCGCGAACGGCGATGGGATGGCTTTCGACCCATATACCAAACCCCTCGACTTCAACAAGCGGTATGACATGGCGGTAAGCAGGATCAGCGGCATGCCGCCGCATCTTTCCGGCAAGACCATTGCCAGAGACGTGGGCACGGATTGGAGCGGGCCAAATTACAACAGAAAGCCCACCGGGATGCTGTGCATTCACGGCGCGATTTATCTGGCTTTTCAGAATCTTCTGAAGAAGCATTTCAGTGACGTTCCGGCAGCATCGATTGCAAAATCCACTGACCATGGCATCACCTGGACGTGGGACAAGTCAGCGCCGATGTTTGGGACTCCGGATGAACCGAATAATCCCAAAGCCTACAAGTTCACGACGGTCTTCTTCCTTGATTTCGGGAAGGATTCGAGGAACGCGATCGATCAATATGTCTATACCTATGGCCTTGACCATAACTGGAGCGGTCAGCAGGCCCTCTATCTGGCCCGCGTCCCCGACAATAAGATTCAGACTCGATCCGCATGGGAATTCTTCACGGGAGTCAATGCGAAAGGCGCTCCACAGTGGTCCAGGGACATCACCCTTAAGAAGCCTGTCCTTGAAGACCAAAGACTGCTCTATCCGGATGGCTCGGTAAAACATTGTTCCGCGAAGCAGAAGGTCATCGGTCAGGGTGGGGTAGTCTACGACAAGCCGCTGGGGCGGTTCCTGTTTACTTCATGGTCCTGCGCCACCCATCAGATGTATGAGGCCCCGGAGCCGTGGGGCCCATGGAAGCTTTTTCTCTCAAAAGACTTCGGCCCGTTTTTTACACCCCGCAATTACGGCATGTATGGAACGAGCATTCCCTCAAAGTTCATCAGCGCGGACGGCAAGACTCTTTATCTCCAGAGCAATATCTGGTGGACGAATCACGGAAAGGCCGTATGGCGGGCCTACACGTTCGCGCTGCGCCGTCTCTATTTAGAACCTTACCGGCCCGCGAAGCCGGTGAATCAACCGTCCGGAGAGAATCTGGCGCTGGCTCCAGGTACGCGCGCCATCAGCAAGAGTACACATTTCGGCTCTCTCTGCGGATTGAACTGTTCGGACTCGATTGCCGCCGAGGATGGCTCGACGAGCGAAGATGATTTCGACGGCTCACCCAAGAAATCGGATTGGTGGGGCTATCGTTGGCCGCGGCCATACAACTTCAATGAGGTTGTGTATAAGACGGGCAAGATGTCCCCGGATGGCGGTTGGTATGCGGCCACCCCTCGCGTGCAGGTTTACCAGAACTTCCACTGGATTGACGTCGCCGGCGTGAGCGTTACACCGGCGTATCCAGGGAGCGCGGCGGCGGGCGTGCATCGGGTGTATACCTTCAAGTTCCAGAAAATCTGGGGCTACGGCGTGCGGATATTTGGATTGCCGGGAGGCTCCGGGCACTATACTTCGATTGCGCGGCTCGCCGTGTATTCCAAGAGCGGGGAAGTACATTGAGAGCGAAGACGGCAATCAGCGATGCTGAAGCAAGCGGAAATGCCGGGAGCGGATCTGACTAATGGCAACGATTGTGGAAGTGGCCCAACGCGCTGGCGTTTCGATTGCTACAGTCTCCAATGTCATCCGCGGCACAAAACGGGTGAGCCCCGCCGTGCATGCGAGGGTTCAGACCGCCATTCGCGAGCTGGACTACTATCCCAACGAGATTGCGCGCAGCCTGAAGGTAAAGCAAACCCGGATGCTGGGAATCGTCCTCCCCGATATCACTAATCCGTTCTTTCCCGAGGTCATTCGCGGAGCGGAAGACAGCGCGTACGAGCGTGGCTACTTTCTTGTGACCGCGAACACCGATGAACAGATCGGGCGGGAAAGGCGCGTCGTTTCGGCGCTTCGGTCTTACCGCGTGGACGGGATATTGCTGGCGTCCACGCCCGGGCACGACACCAGCCACATTCAAAACACCATTGCTTCGGGATTGCCGGTAGTGTGTATCGACCGGCCCGTTTCAGGGGTCAAGACCGATTCCGTGCTTCTGGACAATGTCCGAGGCGGCCACGAGTGTGTGCGCCATCTTATCCAACTCGGGCACAGAAAAATCGCGATCATCACCGGAAAACTCGATGCCCAGATAGCGCGCGAGCGCCTTGCGGGATATGAGAAAGCACTTCACGAGGTGGATATCCCAGTTGATCCGGCCCTGGTTTTGGAAGGCGACTTTCGGGGCGAGTCCGGTTACAGGCTTGGCAAACAACTGCTCCGCGGGAGAGGCAAAGCCACGGCAGTTTTCGTCTGCAACGGTGTGATGACGCTTGGATTCATGAAGGCGCTGGAAGAAACCGGGAAGCGGTGCCCCGAAGATATCTCCCTAGCTACGTTTGACGATCTCGCCGTGGACCGCTCGTTCCATCCTCATCTCACTGCGGTGGTTCAGCCGAGCTACGAAATGGGAGCCCGCGCCGCCATGATTCTGGTGGACCGCATCGAAGGCAAGCGTACTGGCGACCCCTCGGTTGTGCGGATTGTACCCACGCTTGTAATCCGCGAGTCAACGCAGCTCCTGCGCTGAATGCAATCGATCTCGACATGAGCGCGACTGGGCAAGGCGCCACCGGCTGCTCCTTGCCGGCTTGATTGTTCGGCGGCAGACAGCCGGCCACAAAGCCACAAATTTTTTTCTTGACAAATATTTCCAAGAGGTGATTGAATCCCCTGTGTTGGCTGGTTAAAGGTTTAACCAAGTTTGGGAATTGATCTCTTTGCAAGCGTTTGGAGGCTTATTATGACGTTCACAAAACGTTGGCTATTTGTGCCAGCATCTCTGATCTTCGCCGCAGTCTTTATGGCTTCAGGCGTCGCGTGGTCGCAGGTAAACCTCGGCTCCATCCGGGGAGAAGTTCAGGATACGCAGCATGCCGCAATTCCCGGCGCTGCTCTCATGCTAAAAAATGAATCCACCGGCGTAACCCAGTCCTCAAAGTCGGGGGCCTCGGGGCAATTCGGATTCCTCAATTTGCCCGCGGGTGTCTACACCCTTACGACCGTGGCCCAGGGATTCAGCACGAATGTGCAGCAGCACATTGTTCTCAGTACTGGAAGCACCGTTGCGGTTTCGGTAGAGTTGCAGCCCGGCCAAGTGCGCCAGACGGTCACCGTGTCGGCCAATGCGGCTCAGATTGAAACGCAAACCTCGGAGATCGGCACGGTGATTTCGCCGCAGGAGATGAAGGACCTTCCTGTCTCGCTGAGCGGCGACATGCGCAATCCATTGAACTTCGTTGTCCTGACCCCCGGCGTCGCAGGTTCTCAGCCGGGCGCGACGCCCGACTACCGGCTGCACTTCAGCGGTTCTGTGAGCTTTGCCAACGAGATTTATATCGATGGTATTCCGATCATGAACACCAATCTGCTGGGTGATACTGGCGGCGATCATCCGCCCATTGACGCAATCAGCCAGTTCAAGGTCATCACGAGCAATCAAACGGCGAAGTACGGGCTTTCAAGCGGTATCGTTTCCTTTGCGTTCAAATCCGGAACCAATCAATTCCACGGAAGCCTGTTTGATTTCCTGCAGAATGATGCGCTGAACGCCGCTGGCTTTGTGACGAATGCCCTGGGGCTCAAGAAGGCTCCCCTCAAGCAGAACGAGTTTGGGGGCACGATCGGCGGTCCAGTCTGGATTCCAAAGCTGTACGACGGGCGCAACAAGACATTTTTCTTTGTGAACTGGACCGGGTTTGCGTATCGTCCCAGCTCGAACAATGCGACGCTGACGACGATCCCGAACGCATTTCGCCAGGGTGATTTCAGTCAACTGCTGGGGCCGCAATTGACGGATTCCAATGGCGCTCCGATCTTTGATGCTTCTGGCCGCCCAGTCTTCAATGGCGAAATTTACAACCCCGACTCCCAACATACGGTGATCGGGCCGAACGGGCAGTCCTACAGCGTTCTGGATCCGTTCGGGGATCCTTCCAACGGTACGCTCAATATGATTCCGTCCGGCTCGCCCGTGCTGAGTGCGGTTTCGCAAACGGTCCTGAATAGTTTTCCGACGGCCACTAACAACTCGCTTCAGAACAATTTCGTGCGTCTGCAAAGCTCCAAGATTGACGAGCACCGACTCGTAGTCAAGATTGACCACCATATTTCGGAGAAACAATCGATCTCAGGCAGCCTGTTTAGCGGCGCCTATACGAGTTCGAATAATGGTGGACTGAACCTGCTCGATGCGACTCAGGTTTCTCAACCAACGCTGCAGATACGCTTTTCTCATGAGTACTCGCACTCGGCGACTCTGTTCAACAACCTCAACATCGGCTACATACGTGATACGGGCCTGAACGGGGCGCTTGAAGCTGGACCGGATTTCAGCGGGCTTGGTATAACGGGAGCGCTTCCGCCGCTTGGCCCGAAAGCGGGATATCCGGGCATCGGCATTCCGGAGCAAAACGGTATTGGGGGTGTGACGACTTCGTTCGACCAGGAGAACCGATACATCATCAACGACAACCTGACAATGATTCGCGGCAACCACACCTTCAGTTTTGGTGGAGAGGCGCGAGACTTGCAGCGCAACGAAGGCGGAGAGGGATCGGGGGCTTTTAACTTCGCATTCTCTGAGTCGGCGCTGGGTGGAACGGGCTTTACCAATGGAAACCAGCCGGTCGCGATTCCGGGCAATACAGGATCGGCCGCCGCCAGTTTTCTTTTTGGAAATGTCGACTTCGTTAACTTCGGATTTCCGATTGAGCAGGCATACCGCTGGAAACAGTTTGGCCTGTACGCTCAGGATGATTGGAGAGTCACCCCCAAGCTCACGCTCAACCTCGGCATTCGGTATGACCTCCAGATACCCAGGTCCGACGCGAAGGGACAGGTTTCGACCATGAATCCTACCCTTCCAAACCCCTCTGCTGGAGGGATACCCGGTGCGTACGAGTTCTTTGGGAAGGGGCCCGGCCGTAACGGGCGGTATCGCCTCGGGAACATCGATTATCTGGGCTTTCAGCCGCGCTTTGGTTTTGCCTATTCGCCCCACGCGGATGGCCGGACCGCAATCCGCGGTGGCTTCGCGGTGGTCCGTCCCATCGGCAATGACAACATCGAAAGCGCTATCTCGGGCGGGCAATACAGCGCAGGATTTTCAGGGTTAGCGCAGTACAGCCGCGGGCAAAGCGGCGCACTGACCTCAGGCTATCAATGGGATACCGACTATCCTTCATCCAATGTCGCTTTTAACACGATCAGCCCAGGACTGTTGGTTGGGAATGATAATCCGGCGATGATTCATCCTAGTTCTGGCGAACCGCCCTTCCAGATGTACTGGACAACCCAGGTGCAACAGCAGCTTGGCGGGAGCATGATCTTTACGCTCGGCTATGTGGGCATGCACACGTATCATCTTGGTACATGGTCCAAACCGAACCAGATCAACCCGTCAGTGCTGCAAGCGAAGTACGGCTCGGCCGCAGCCGCGGATGGCCTCACCATGCCGGAATTCCTGACCATGAACATCAATGATCCGAGAGCGGCAGCGGCTGGAGTTTTGCCGCCGTGGCCGGGCTTCCAATCGATCTTTAGCACCGGAGCGACAGTGGGGCAGGCGTTGCGCCCGTGGCCGCAGTACGGTGATGTGGATAATCCTTTGAACCCTATCGGCAGCGTCTCTTATAACGGGCTGCAGGCAAGTCTGCAGAAGCGTTTCTCCCAAGGGCTGACGTTCCTGCTCTCGTATACGTTCTCGAAGACCATCGGAGATGTGGACTCCAATTCCGGTCCATCGGCGGGCGCGGAGAATGCAATCTATGCGGGATCGTTCTTCCAGGACTACTACGATTCCAAGGCGGAGCGGTCTGTCACAAGCTCTGACATTCCGCATGATGTTGCGCTAAGCTACACTTATGAACTCCCGATTGGTAAGGGCAAGCCATTTTTGAATCGGGGCGGCATCTCCAACGAGGTTTTTGGGGGATGGTCCGTATCGGGCGTTCAACGATATATGAGCGGGCGTCCGATTCATATCGAGTATGACGCCGTAGGCGCCGCAAATCCGTATTTTGCTGCGGGCGACGGTTACAGCTTCCGTCCGAACGTCGTTCCGAATCAGCCATTTAAGAACCCGGGATATCGCAAGAGCTGCTCAGGCCCGCTAGGGGTCGGGACTTGTGCGTATTACATCAACCCAGGGGCGTTTACTTCTCCCGCTGTTGGCACTTTCGGCAATGCTCCCAACCTGATATCGGCGCTGCGCATGCCCTCCTATCTGAATGAGGACCTGTCCATTTCCAAGCGAACCAAGATCACAGAACGGGCAGACCTCCAGTTCCAGGCCAACTTCTTCAATGCTCTGAACCGAGTGGTCTTCTCGAATGGAGGCAATGCCGTGACCTTTATTCAGAACTTTGCTCCGCCCAACCTCAGTGCGGCGGCCACCTCCAATTCGATCTTCGGGCAGATGACTGCTCAGCAGAACGCGCCGAGAATCATTCAATTTGGTATGAAGCTGGAGTTTTAGCCTCCTATGGCCATGCTCGCAAAGCTCGTTTTGTTCGCGAGCATGGCCTTTCCCTTTCTTCTTGTTGCTCAGCAGCTCACGCCGGAGATGGCATCCCACGCCCGGCTCGCACAGGATGCGGAGCGGCGAAATGACTTTCCAACAGCCGTGCACGAATATCGGTTATTGGCGCAGATGTTGCCCGACAGCGCCGAAATTCAGAGCAATTTGGGAGTGGCTTTGTATTTTGATCACGAACTTCGGCCGGCGGTCGCGGCTTTTCACAAAGCCATCGCCATCGATCCCGGCCTGATGGCGCCGCATTTGTTTTCCGGGCTCGCATGGTACCAGCTTTCAAATCCAGATTCCGCCGTTCCGGAACTGGAAAAAGCTGTGCGCATCAACGCAAAAGATCCCATCGCGCACACCTGGCTCGGATACGCTTATAGCTCGCAGACCCGCTATGACGCAGCGGTGAAGCAGTTTGAAGCTGCGAGCCGTCTGGATCCGAACAATATGGATGTGTGGTATGCGCTGGGGCACACTTGGCTGCAGATAGGCCAACAGGCGACTCTTAAGCTGCTTGCTCGCGCGCCCGACGGTGGCCGCGTGTGGGAACTTGCCGCGGAACAATGCCTCCTCAGGCAAGACCCCAAAGGCGCGCTTCGGGATTTTAAGCAGGCGTTGGCGCGTCGGCCTGATCTTCCGGAACTGAGGAAGGAAATCAAGGACCTGGGCGGAACCTCCGATCAGGCTTCAAGTGCGGGGCACTTCACGAAGGGCCACGCAACGGAAGACGATCTCTACGGGCAGGCACGCGCGGCGGAGAATCAATCACACTCGGCCTTCGAGCGTTTGATTCAAATCGCGCCCGATTCCTATCGCGCCCACCAGATCATGGCCGAGGCCTTTGTTGCAAAAAAGCAGGACTCGAAAGCAATCACGGAATACCGCATGGTACTTCAACTGAAGCCCGATTTGCCGGGCATTCATGCCGCCTTGGGCGAGGCGCTGGTTCGAAGCGGAAACCTGCCGGCGGCGTTACATGAATTCGAGGCGGAGATAAAGCTCCAGCCCTATTCGGCCAGCGCACACACGAATGCCGGGCGCGCCCTGCTCATGCTCGGCCGGGACCAGGACGCAGCGAAAGTGCTGAAGGTTGCCGTCGGCCTGGATCGTCCTCCTCTCGAAACCTGGCTATTACTAGGAAAGCTGGATGTGCGCGGCGGTAATTTCCGTGGCGCTATCGCCGAGCTGACACATTACACATCGCTGGAGAAGAGCAACTCAACGGCCTACTACCTTTTGGCAATGGCATACAGGGCGCTGGGCGAAAAAGATCAGATGGATCGTGCCATGGCCGGATACAAAGCAACGTCAGAAGATGCCCGGGAAAGATCAGCCGCGCAAAGAGAGCTCAAGCAAATCGACCAGGGATCTGAAGCTGACGAACAGACGTTCTCCGACGGGAAGGATTCCATGAAATAAGCGCCGGCACAAAACAAGAGGAGACTCGATTTTCCGGATGCGAAAAACTTTGAGCTTCAATTGACAATTGAAACAAACGCGAACATAAGACGAGGTTGGATCGATGAAAGAAGTTGTTCTGGTTACCAGCGGAGATTTGCGGCAGTCTGCCAACGAGGTATGCTGGCCAGCCCAGCAGGATTTGGAGAAGCGCCTCACTGATTGCTTTACTGCCGAAGGCGTCAGGGTGCGGCGAGCCTTCCCCGTGGATTCCGCGAGAGGTCACGGCTTCATTTCCAGCCAGCGCATGGGGATGGATATCTTCGGAAAAATTGATCCCGATGCGAACCTCGTGTTCGCCACTGCGGCCTGGCAATACTCGCACCATGTTCTGCCGGGCATGCGCAGTCATCGCGGCCCTATTCTAACGGTGGCAAATTGGTCAGGGCAGTGGCCGGGTCTCGTCGGTCTCCTGAACCTCAACGGATCGCTGGTAAAAGCGGGTGTGAAGTTCAGCACGCTATGGAGCGAACGGTTTGACGACGAATATTTCCTGACCCGCCTGCGCGAATGGATCCACGATGGGACAGTGACGCACGACTTGTCGCATGTGCGGTCCCTGAACGTGAGTTCGATCCCGGAGAGCGCACGCAACACTGGCGAAAAGCTGGCAGAAGAGCTGCGGAAGGGGAAATCGATTCTCGGTGTGTTCGATGAGGGCTGCATGGGGATGTACAACGCCATCATTGATGACGAACTGCTGAATCCTCTGGGGGTTTATAAGGAGCGGCTGAGCCAGTCGGCGCTGGTCGCGCGGATGCGCACGGTTCGCGATGAAGAGGCCGAAGCGGTGCGCCGGTGGCTCGATGCAAAAGGCATGCGCTTCAACACCGGCAGGGACGAGAAGACGGAGCTGACCGATGCTCAGATTCATGAGCAGTGCAAAATGTACATCGCCGCCATGCGAATTGCGCGCGAATTTGGCTGCGACGCCATTGGTATCCAGTATCAACAGGGGCTGAAAGACATGGTTCCGGCGTCGGATCTGGTCGAGGGGCTGCTGAACAACTCCGATCGTCCTCCGGTATACAGCGAAGCGGGGGAGGAACTCTACGCGGGCGGGCCGTTGCCCCACTTCAATGAAGTGGATGAGTGCGCTGCACTGGACGCGCTGGTGACGAACCGCTGCTGGAAAGCCGCGGGCCTTGACCCTGCCACAACGCTCCACGATCTTCGCTGGGGTGAACACTATCGCGGCGCCGGTATAGACGATTTTGTGTGGGTACTGCAAATTTCCGGCGCCGCTCCGGCCAGCCACTATATTGATGGCTATCGCGGCGCCAGCAGCGACCGCCAGCCGCCCATGTATTTCCCCCTCGGAGGAGGAACGCTGAAAGGAATCGGACGGCCAGGCAGGATTGTTTGGAGCCGTGTATTTGTGGAGAGTAACAGTCTGCACGTTGATCTTGGATTGGGATCCGTCGTGAAGTTGCCCGATGAGGAGACGCAGCGGCGCTGGAGCCAGACCACAATTCAATGGCCGATGGTGAGCGCAGTTTTCGACGGCGTATCGCGAGACTCATTCATGGCACGGCATCGGGCCAACCATGTGAACATCGCCTATGCCGGGGATACGAAGCAAGCCGCACACGCGCTGGCCGTGAAGGCGGCGATGTTCCACGCGCTGGGTGTAGAAGTGCATTTGTGCGGCGCGGTTGGGTTGAACTGAGCGGGATGTGGAGCTAAGCGTTGAGTATTGTCGCCGGGATTGACTTTGGAACATTGAGCGTACGGGCTTCGCTGTTCAGCAGCCGCGACGGGCGCCTGGGTGCAGGTGTGGCGGAGTATCCACTGCATCGTTCCTCATGTGACCCGAATTATGCGACGCAGAGCCACGCGGCTCAGATGGAGGCTCTGCGGCAGGCGGTATGTGGCGCGCTGAAGGCCAGCGGCGTGAATGGCGACGAGGTGAAGGCACTCGCCGTGGATGCAACCGGGTCGAGCGTGATCCCCGTTGACGAGAAGCTTGAGCCGCTCGATGACTACTATCTATGGTGCGATCATCGTGCCTGGCGCGAGGCCCAAGAGATTACAGCCGCTGCGCACGAGCGAAATCTGGAAGCAATTGCGTGGTGCGGCGGAATGTATTCTTCCGAGTGGGGCTTCGCCAAGCTGCTCCACTGGCTAAGGCACAATCCCGAGAAGCGCTCGCGCCTCGCGACAGCGTTGGAAAATTGCGATATGGTCGTCGCCACGCTGTGTGGCATTCATTCGCTGGATAAGCTTACGCGAAGCGTTTGCGCGATGGGCCACAAATGGATGTGGAACCCAAGGTGGGGTGGTCTTCCGCCGGATGAGTTTTTCGCTTCCGTGGATCCGCTGCTTGCCGGCGTCCGGCAAAAATTGGCGGGGCTTTATGCAACCTCAGACCACGTCGCCGGTTCACTTAGCGCGGAATGGGCGGCGCGACTCGGCCTGCGAGCAGGCATTCCGATTCCGGTGGGCGCTCTTGACGCGCACTGGGACGCCGTGGGCGCCAACATCCGACCAGGTGATGTCGTCAACGTCATCGGTACTTCAACATGCATCATTGGCGTGAGCGAGGAACAATCGCTGGTGCCAGGAGTCTGCGGCGTGGTGCCGGGATCGGTGCTGCCGGGCTACACCGGCATTGAGGCCGGACTCTCCGCCGTGGGCGAGCTCTTTGACGGCATCGCGCGCCGCGCCGGCTCCTCTGTCGCCACGCTGAGTGAGAAGATCGATTCTTACCTTGCGGGGCAAACCGGACTGCTTCGGATGACCTGGGATAACGGCGACCGCACAGTGCTCGTGAATCCGCGGCTCGGCGGTATGACGATCGGGTGGAACCCGATGCACACAGCCCAGGACGAATTGTTCTCGGCCATAGAGGGAACAGCGCTGCACACGCGGATCATTCTGGACCGGATGAAGGAGTACGGCTCGCCGGTGAAGCGAATCATCAACGGGGGCGGCATACCACAGAAAAACGCGCTGTTGAACCGCGTGTATGCCAATGCGCTGAACAAGCCGGTCCTGGTTCCCTCGGGAGACACAACCAGCCTGGGCTCCGCGATTTTCGCATTCCTTGCGTGTGGTGAGTTTGCGACTGTACAAGAGGCTCAGGAGGTTCTTTGCCCACTCCCCACAACGTATCTTCCCAATGAAGACGAAGCTGCCGTCTACAACGAGCTATATGCGCTGTTTCGCGATGTCTACTTTTCTTTCGGACAGCCGGCCGCACCGCTCGCAAAAATGGGTCATATTCTTCCGGCGCTTCGAGAAATAGCGTCGAAAGCTGCTGTCATGGAGATTGCGTGAGCATCAATTCGCATGTCGTCAAGGGCACGGTAGTTGGAGCGCTGGGCGGGTTGCTTTTCGGGTTCGATACGGCGGTCATCTCCGGAACCACGCAAGCCCTCACCTCGCTTTATCATCTGTCGCCCTTTTTGCTTGGGGTCACCGTCTTCAGCGCTTTGTTGGGAACGGTTGTCGCCGCGCTCAGCGCGGGCATTCCCGGCCAGCGCTATGGCCGCCGCGACTCGCTGCGCGTAATGGCCCTCTTTTACGTGCTTTCCGCGCTGGGCTGCGGGCTCGCGTGGAACTGGCCGGCGCTGATTGTGTTCCGCTTCATCGGCGGTCTCGGCATCGGAGGCTCCTCTGTGCTTGGCCCCATGTACATTGCCGAAATCGCGCCGCCCAAGTGGCGCGGACGCCTGGTCGGCTGCTTCCAGCTCAATATCGTCATCGGCATTCTGCTGGCCTACATGTCGAATTACTTCATCAGCACTTTGCATCTCGGCGCGGCGGAGTGGCGATGGCAGTTCGGTGTCTCCGGTATACCCGCGCTGTTGTTTCTCGTCGCGCTCTTCACCATTCCGCGCAGCCCGCGCTGGCTGATCATGCAGCGGAAGCTCGACGAAGCAGCCGGCGTGCTGCGGCTCATCGGCGTGTCCGACGTCAAGTCGGAGATGGATGAGATTGTCACTTCGGTGCACCTGGAGAGCGCGGCCGCAAAGGAACCGCTGTTCTCGCGCAAGTACGCTAAGCCAATCTTCCTGGCCATCACGGTCGGCATGTTCTGCCAATTGTCGGGCATCAACGCCATCCTCTATTACCTCAATGACATCTTTGCGCTCGCCGGAGCAAGCGCTATATCCGGCAATTTGCAAGCTGTCGCTGTCGGCGCAATGAATCTGGTTGCCACACTCGCCGCCATGGCCGTCATTGACCGCATCGGCCGACGTCGCCTTTTGCTCATAGGAACCTCGGGCCTGGTCATCTGCCTGGCGGGGATATCGGCGATCTTCTACACGCACCAGCACATGAACTGGCTGGTTTGGCTGCTGATGGCCTATATTGCATGCTTCGCGATCTCGCAAGGCGCGGTCATCTGGGTTTACGTCAGCGAGGTCTTCCCGAACCGGGTGAGGTCGAAAGGTCAGAGCGTCGGCAGTTCCTCGCACTGGATCACCAACGCGATCATCTCGCTGGTATTCCCAATTATGGCGACGTCATCCGGGGCCTATCCCTTCATCTTCTTCGGCGTGATGATGGTTCTCGACCTCTTTATCATCAGCTTCTACTACCCGGAGACGTCCGGCATATCACTGGAACAAATGCAGCACGAATTCGGCATTGACTAGCAAGGGAAGGACACTTCTATGAAACGGTTCGCTACCCTGTCGCCTTTACTTATCCTGGGAGCATGCGCGGTCGCCTTTTGCCAGACCCCAAGCTGGCAGCCCGACCTCACTCAGCAGCAAACTTACACGCCGCATCGCGCCTCCAGCACTGACCCTACAGGCGCAAACGCGGACATGCGCAGGGTGGCTCCGGGGGAAACCTATACTGTGCTGGACGTCGATGGCCCCGGGACGATCGCGCACATCTGGTTCACCATTGCCGATAATGAACCTTACAACCTCAAGCGGATTGTCCTGCGCATGTATTGGGACCGCGAAACCAATCCAAGTGTCGAGGCGCCCATCGGCGACTTCTTCGGCCTGGGGCTTGGCGAATACCACACCTGGCAATCGGAGATGCTCTCCGTTGGGAATGACAAATCCCTCAACTGCTTTTTTCCCATGCCCTTTGCGCATCACGCGCGCATCACCGTTACCAATCAGGGCAAACAGCCGATTCTTGCCCTCTACTACAACATCGATTACCGCACTTACTCGCACCCACTGCCTCCCGGCACGTTGTATTTCCACGCCGAATACCGCCAGGCTCAGCCCAATCATGGTTGGACCGACGACTGGACAACCAATCAGACCCCACTGGTCAATGACAAAACCAATCTTGACGGTAAGGGCAATTATGTCTGGATGGAAGCCAAAGGCCACGGGCAATATGTCGGCGTTACCATGTCCGTGCTTCAGAACCAGGACATGTGGTGGGGCGAGGGCGACGACATGTTCTTCATCGACGGATCAAAGACTCCGCAGATCGTCGGCACCGGCAGCGAGGATTACTTCCTGGGCGCGTGGGACTTCGGCGGCCATCCATTTTCGTATTCGCTCTACGGAGCGCCGATTGTAGGCAGGGAACTGGCCGGCAGCCGCTCCAGCGTTTACCGCTTTCACCTTGCCCAGCCTATTCCGTTTGCCAAATCCTTCAAGGCCACCATTGAGCACGGCACCGCCAATCATCGTTCGGACAATTTCTACTCCGTCGCCTATTGGTATCAGGCGGAGCCGCACGAACCATTGCCGCCGCTGCCTTCTGTTGAGCAGCGGATACCAAGGCTGCAACCAGTTGGCGGGCCTGGGAATGCGACCACTCTCGCAACTCCGGCTAAAACTTCTGAATAACAGCAAACGATTCAGAACCCATGTGCCGGGTTCGTTTGGTGCAAGAGGTGACGATTGAAGAGTATCGACGGCATGGCCGCGGTTGAGAAGATCGAATACGGGGGATGGAAAAACTGCTATCGCGTCAGCAATGATTCAGTCGAGATCATCGTCACTGGCGATGTTGGTCCTCGCATCCTCCGTTATGGTTTCATCGGTCGCCAGAACCTGTTTAAGGAGTTTCAAGACCAGATCGGCAAGACCGGCGAGAGTCATTTCAAAGCCCGTGGCGGCCATCGCCTGTGGCGGGCTCCCGAAGACCTCGCTTCGACCTGGGTCCCCGACAATGTTTCTGTTGAAATTAGCGTCAAGCCGTCAGGTGTCGCCGCGCTCGCTCCGGTCGAGCGGATGTCCGGCCTTCGGAAAGAGATTGAGGTAGAGCTGGCTCCATCCGGGAGTGAAGTAATCGCAGTGCACCGGATCAGGAATTGTTCCGAAAAGCCGCTTACCTTTGCGCCTTGGGCTTTGACCATGATGGCGCCCGGCGGAGTTGCCGTGGCCGGGTTTCCGCCACGGGCCGCATACCCCGGCAAGCTCGATCCTACAAACCCATTGGTGATGTGGGCCTATACGGATCTCTCCGACAAGCGCCTGACCCTTACTCGGAAGTATTTAGTATTACGGCAGGATATGAATAACCCAAGCCCGCAAAAACTAGGGCTCTTCAATGAAGATACCTGGGCATGCTATCTCCTGAATGGAGATTTGTTCGTGAAACGGGCGCAGAGCAACCCATCTGAAGCCTACCCGGACCTCGGATGTTCCTTTGAGATGTTCACGAACAACGAATTTCTTGAACTGGAGACGCTAGGCCCACTGCGCGGCGTCTTGCCCGGAGAGTCCGTCGAGCATACAGAACGCTGGAACCTGCATCGCAACGTTAATCTTTCCGGGTTCACCGATGACGCCATCGACAGTTCCATTCTGCCGCTCATCGGAGGAGGAAAATAATGTTCAGGCAGGCTGCTGCGTGCTGCGTTGTTGCTCTGTCACCTGGTATTCTCAGCGCCGCTACGTTGCAGATCACCAGCGGGCGAATGAGGGTGCAAGTAAGCCCCCACGGTCATTTCTTACGCGAAATCAATGCGCTGCATCGCACCCGAACCTGGATTGGTAGCAAATTGGTAGCAAAGTTTGACGCGCAGTGAGCGTCCAATACTGTGATTCCACTGCAAGTTATTGAAAATATGGTAGGCACGAGGAGACTCGAACTCCTGACCTCTACCGTGTCAAGGTAGCGCTCTAACCAACTGAGCTACGCGCCTGTTTCTTCAATTTGCGGACAGTCCGGACGGCAGGTGCGCCGCCATGGGAGAAGCCACAGGCGGGGCAATCTTCAGCGCCCGCTTTTGAAATTGTAACAAACCCAGGTCGTTCCACGTGCTCTTGGCCCTCGGGCTCTATTGATGAAAATCCATCCGTTGCGGAGGAGGTTCCCGCGGAAATGGCAGAATAGAACCATGACGATTCCGGAACGAATCGAGGCTCTGAGGGCAACGCGGATTTTTGGGAATGCCTCGGCGGAAGCCCTGAACTCGCTGGCGCGCTGCGCGGTGGAGCGGCGGCTGTGCGAGAGGGAAATTCTGTTCCTCAGCGGCGACACGGCTCGCGGGTTGTTTGTGGCTGTTTCCGGTTCCCTGCGGGCCTTCCGAGAGAGTGAGGAAGGACGCGAGCAGACCATTCATGTGGAACGGGCAGGCGCCACCTTTGCGGAGGTCCCGGTCTTCGACGACGGCCCCTATCCGTCAACCGTCATTGCCGAGGAAGAGTCGCAGGTGCTGTTCCTGAAGAAGGAGGACGTGCGGCGTTTTCTGCTTCAGAATCCGGAGTCGGCGCTCGCGGCACTGGGCCTTCTGGCAAGCCGGCTCAGAAAAATCGCGCTGCTGCTCGAACAGCTCTCTTTGCAGGACGTGGCGCAGCGGCTTGCGGCCATGCTGGTGCAGGAAGCCTCAATCCGGGGCAAGTTCGAAGATGGTGTTTCATTTTCCCTTCCTGACTCACATCAGAAAATCGCTGCGCGGCTGGGTTCGGTGCGCGAAGTGATCACGAGGATTCTCCACCGCTTTGTGCATGAACAGCTCATCGAAATTCGAGGCCATCGTATTGTGATCGTGAGTGCGGCCGGTTTACAGGCGAAGGCGAAAATGGAACCGGCCAGAACTACCCCCCGCGCTTAATCGGGCCTGCTTCACCTTCTCAGATGTTAGGCAGAAGATCGAAATACTCGTCATCCTCATTTTTTCCTCCTTCGCCTTTGCCCACCAGTTTCTCCGACTCGATGAACTCGATGCGCGCGATCCATTTCACCATCTTGTAGCCAAGCTGGTTTTCCACCCGCAGCCGCAGCGGCGCCCCGTAGACCTCCGGAAGCCGCTCGCCATTCATCCGCGTCGCCAGCAGGCATTGCGGCTTCAGCACATTCTCCATGCTCTGCGTGTCGTAATAGTCGCCCCCATAAAGCGCCGGGCCAAAGGAGTAAAATGCGACCGTTCCGGCTTCCGGCTTGGGCCGCACCAACTCGATCAGTTTCTCCATCGGAAGCCCGCCCCACTTGGCGATGCCGCTCCAACCCTGGATGCAGTGGTGCATGGTAATGTGGTCGACCTCGCCCAGCTTCTCGATGTCTGCGAGTGAAAGCTCGACTGGATTCTCCACCAGCCCGCCTACCTTGAGCTTGAAATCGTGAAATTCATTCGCGGCCAGTCGCTTCCATTCCTCGCTCACCGGCATTTTCCCGTTGGGCCAGAAGTACGGGGATATGTCCTTTTCGGTGTAGCCCGGCTGCGGCTTCAGCTTGTTCAGCGTCAGCAGCTCCATCGGATACGTCACAAACTTCAGCGCATGTTGCAGCCCGCGCGGATGCTTCCAGGAAATGTAGTGCGCCACCACCCACGAGAAGAAGACAACCGCAATGCCAATGAATCCCAGAATCATGCCCAGGCTTCGCTGGTCGTCCGTCCCCAGCACAATGTGGTTCATGTTGCGCCGGAACCCCGTCATCGCCACCAGCGTCACGTGCACGACGATGAACGCGAAAAAGCTGAGCATTGTGAGGAAGTGAATGGACCGCGCCGACTGCCTGCCTCCAAATAGCCGCGCGTACCACGGAAAGCGGTTCACCATCGCCGGAGACATGGCAATGCCGGTCAGGATTGCCACCGGCCCAAACACAAACACCACCGCGAAATACGCGATCTGCTGGAGCGCGTTATAGCCAAAGAACCCGTTCGGCTCGGGGGGCAGATGCAGCGTCGAGTAATGTACCCACGTGTTCCACCCCTGAAGCAGCACCACCGACGAGGTGGGAACAATCCGCCGCCACTGCTCCGTGTCAAACAGCATGATGACGAAAAAAATTCCCGTGAGGATGAACCCGTGCACGTCAATAAAGTGCCACACCCGCGCAATGCCAATCGTGTGGCGATAGCCCGGCGTACCCACCAGCGGCGTAATGTAGCGAGCGTCGTCTTTCGCCGTCCACACGCGGTCACGCGGAACCTTCAGCGGAGTGAACCGAATCCATTCGCTCCCCGGTGTGCAGTCGTCATTGAAATACAGGCGCGGGTGGTCCATCAGAATCGATATCCCGCTGCGGATCAGCATCATCACAAAAAAAAAATTGAAGAAGTGACTGTAGCGTACCCACAGCGGAAACCCATGCGGCCCAGCGAAATTGTTGGGATAGGTTTGTGGAACCGGAGGAATATAGGGCAGTCCGGCAATCGCAACCTGAATCCACGAGGCTACAATGACGGCCAGAATCGCCGAGCCAGTCCAGATCAGAATGCTCGGACGAATCCAGATCCGAAAGCGGCGATCTGGTGGATAATGCACCGCCTTATGCGCGGCATCAAATGAAACCATGGTTCCTCACTCGGCGCTTCGGCTTTCGACGCGGCGTCGCGCTCAGCGCCCGTAATGATCGGCATTCACCTTCGCAAAGTTCGCCCACTTCTCGGGCAGATCATCCAGCGCGAAAATCGCCGACACGGGACAGACCGGAACGCACGCCCCGCAGTCAATGCACTCCACCGGATCAATGTAGAGCTGGGTCGCACCTTCGAACTCCCCCTCCCTTTTCCCCGGATGAATGCAGTCTACCGGACACGCGTCGACGCACGCCGTATCTTTCACTCCAATGCATGGCTCGGCAATTACATAGGCCATAAGTCAATTCTCCTAAGTTAGAGTAACGCCGCTGCGCACAGACTACTGTGACCAAGGTCACGGAACATGCGCTTGTATCGAAGTACGCTTCTGTCATCGGGTTGATGGGAGTGAATCATCGCCGGGAGCGAGAGGAGGACTCAATGCTCCAAAAGTGCTCCAATCCTGAGTGCCAAGCGGAGTTCCGCTATGCCAGCCGCGGCCGCATATTCTCGTTTGAACTAAGAAACCCCACCGCGCCTTGTCACGATGTCCCTCGCACCATCTGCGAAAGGAATCCGTCGCATGCAACCGTGTCCTTCTGGCTATGCGAATGCTGCTGCTCAAAGTTTACGCTTCAATTCACCATGAGGTCCGGCCTCTCTCTCATTGCCGCGGATGCGGCGTCAGCGCCGGCGCAAATCAATCAGAAAAGCGCGCACCTCGGACAAAAGAACGTTGCCTGACCTGGGGTCCTGATCCACGAATCGCAGGGCACACTGGAGGGGAATTATCATGTCGCAAACCTACACCGATACCACCGCTCACGAAACAGGCTTCTCTTCCGCTGACTTGCCCGGCAAAGGACAATCCGCTGACAAAATGCAGGGCCACTGGGTGCTGGCGCGCGTCGGCAAGCGCGTACTCCGCCCCGGCGGCATCGAGCTTACCCGCAGGATGCTCGACGCTCTCGCCATCGGACCCGGCGACGATGTAGTCGAGTTCGCGCCCGGCCTCGGCGCCACCGCCGGAATCGTGCTGCAGCGGCATCCTGACTCCTATTGCGCGGTCGAGCGCGATCCCGTGGCGGCCAAACTCATGCGCCGGAAGTTCGCGGCCAGCAACGTTGTGCAGGGCGGCGCGGAAGACTCTGGCCTGCCGGCCGCATGCGCCAGCGTGGTTTACAGCGAAGCTTTGCTCAGCATGCAGGTCCCACAGCAAAAATCGCGCATCATTGCGGAAGCCCGCCGCCTCCTGCGAGAGGGCGGCCGCTACGGCATTCAGGAACTATGCCTGCTGCCCGACGACATTTCCGCCGGCCTGCGCCAGCAAATCCAGGCGGACATGTCGAAAGAAATTCATGTGGGTGTGCAGCCGCTCTGTCCTCATGAATGGGTGCGGCTGTTCCAGGAAAATGGATTGAGGGTCACCTGGATCGGGACCGCGCCCATGCACCTGCTTGAGCCTGGCCGCCTGCTCCGCGATGAGGGAATTGCGGGTGGCCTGCGCATCGCGTTCCGCGCGGCCTCGAATCCGGCGCTCGGCAAGCGAATTCTCGCCATGCGCCGCCTCTTCCACAAATACAGTCAGCATCTCGGCGCAATCTCGCTTGTGGGCGAGTGCCTGCCCCCCGTGGAAGAGGAATACTTGGGTGCCCCATCCTAGCCGCGTTTTTTGCGGCTAGGGTGGGATGAATCAGTGGCCGCTTTCCACCCGCGTCCGGTCACGACCGACCCTAGTAATCCAGTCCCAACTGCAACCGCGTCGCTTCCGACATCATCAGCGGCGTCCACTGCGGTTCAAACACCACTTCCACATGGACGGCCTTGACCGTCGGCAGCGGGCCAAGCTTTTCCTCAATGTCCGACTTAAGCACGTCGCCCATGCCGCATCCCGGCGCCGTCATGGACATCGTGATGTCGATGTTGTGGCCGCCACTCTCTTCTGTGATCACGCACGAATAGACCAGGCCCAGGTCGACAATGTTCACCGGAATCTCCGGATCGTACACCAGCTTGAGTTGGTCCCACACCGACTTCTCGCTGAACTCATTCGCCGAGTCTGGCTGCTGCGCCGGCTCAAACCCCAGCGCGTCCGCGTCCTTCGCGTCCACCCGCATCAGTTGGCCGTAACCCACCGTGATGGTGTAGCTGCCGCCCAGGCTCTGGGTAATGACCACCGGAGTGCCTTCGGTCAATATATGCAGCGATCCGGCGGGAATTTCTGTTACGCGGCAATCGCGGGTCAGCGCGACAATCTGCTGTGGCATGATTTCTCCTTCAATGATGGTTCGTTTTCCGGAACCGATTCCTCTGAACCTATTCCGTCGACGCCACCTGCTCGCCGCGCAGTGCGGCTTGCAGCGTGTGCCAGGCGAGCGTGGCGCACTTGATGCGCGTGGGAAAATTCGCGACGCCCGCAAAGACTTCCAGCTTGCCCAACGCGCCTGTGTCGCCGTCCGGCTCGCCCGTTACGACGCTATGAAAATGCTGGAACAGATCTTCGGCTTCCTTCCGGGTCTTGCCCTTGAGCACCTGGCTCATCATCGAGGCCGAAGCCTTCGAAATGGCGCATCCGGACCCCTGGAACGAGATGTCGCGGATTGACTCGTCCTCCACGTCCATAAAAATCGTGTAGTGGTCGCCGCACAGCGGATTGTAGCCTTCCGCCTGGCGGTTCGCCCCTTCCATCACGCGAAAATTCCGCGGCGTCTTGCTGTGTTCCAGAATAATTTCCTGGTAAAGCTCTCGAAGCTC
>JBAUHD010000105.1:0-3459 GCA_049680085.1 Acidobacteriaceae bacterium | reverse complement strand
CCATGCGGCACATTGCCGGTGTGCATGCGCCACTCGCCCGGCGGCAGTGTATTCAGCGCGCCCAGCCGCTGGATGACCTGCTGCCCGGCCGGCGAGAGTGATTTGGCGGCATCCTGCCCAGCTTGCGCGCGAAGTCCGATTGGAAAAACGAGAGCCAGCGCGGAAACCGAGAGCAGGCAGAGAGAGGCGGTGGATAACTTCACGGCAAATACCTCACAGAGTGGATGCGAGGATTATAAACGGAACCCCTGCCATGAGTTACGGACGCCGCTCAAAGACTTAGTCTCCCGGCGACAGATCTTCCATCATGTCGCTCTTCAGCATCTCGTCAATCTCGCGCTCAAACTCCGCAAGCTCGACCGGCAGGCCTCCGCGCAGCGCGAATACATGCTGGTTGCCTCCCGCGTGTTTGGCACGGTACATAGCCGAATCCGCAAGCCGCCACAGATCCTGGGCAGCGGCGCCATCTGTGGGGTACATTGCAATTCCAATGCTGGCCGTCAGGTTGATGGTGTGGCCTTCGATCAGCAGAGACTGGCGAAAACTATCCAGCAACACTTGCGCCACCCGTCCGGCATCTTCCGCGATCTTCAGTTGTCCCAGCAGAATGATGAACTCCTCGCCCCCCGACCGGGCGATGGTGTCGGTCATGCGCAGACTGTCGCGCAGCGTGCCGGCCACCCGTTGCAGGCAGATGTCTCCAACATGGTGCCCAAAGGTATCGTTCACCTGCTTGAAGCGGTCCAGGTCCAGGCAAAGGATCGCCGCCTGCTGGCCAACCCGTTCCGCCGACGCCAGCACCTGCTGCATGCGGTCTTTCAGCAGCAGCCGGTTGGGCAGCCCGGTCAGCGCGTCGTGATGCGCCTGGTAGACCAGCCGCTCATAGAGTTGCTGGCGTTCGGTGATGTCCTGCACCAGTGAAAAGCGCGCCCGCCGGCCCTCGAATTGAATCTGATGCGAGGCCGTCTCCACCTGAATCGCCGACCCGTCCTTGCGAAGATGTGTCCACGGCCCCGAATAGAGCGTCCCCGCGCGCGCATCCTTCAGCCGATGCTCCAGCCTCGGGACATCCTCGGGCGGGCGTATGTCCCGCAGCGTCATCGCCAGGAACTCTTCCTGCGTATATCCGTAATGACTCGTCGCCGCCCCATTCACTTTCAGGAATTTCAGCGTCTCATGGTCGAAAATCCACATTGGGTGGGGATTGCCGTCAAACAGCACGCGATACTCCTCGCGCTGCAGCGCTGTCTGAATAACCTCGCCCTCCACCAGCGTCAGAATCATGCCGAACTCGACAAAATACTTCGGCAGGTTCCAGAGCTCGCTGTTCACATGCAGGTGCGGGAAGATCGCCGCCAGCGCCACCGCGATGGGGAATACCAGCGCCCACGCGACCAGCCCGCCGGTGGCCGTGATGACCCCCATCGACCACCGGCGGAAACCATGCCAGTAGACGATCGCGTTCGTCAGGTAAATCTGCGTCAGGATCGCGTAAATTCCGGGAATTTCGTGATGCGCAACAATGCCCTGGCCGGCCCAGATGCAAGCGGCGGCGGCGCACAGCGTTGAGGCCAGCAGCACGCGCGGACGGCGTTGCCAGCACTCGAACACAAACAGCAGGAACATTCCCTCCAGAATAAGAAACAGCACCACAAGCAATGCCGTATCCGTGACTCCGAATCCGACCGCGAAAACATACGCCACCAAAGGAAGGGCCGGCAGAGTCCGCGCCCACGCCGCCGAATTTGAGCGCGCCGGAACCCGGGTCGAGGCCAGAAGGAAGCACACGCCCCCTAGCATTAAAGCGGCAATGGCCATGGATCCGGTCATATTGGACCAGAAGCTGCTCGCCGGGTTGGAAAGCAGCAGCGCGAAGTGCGCCAGAATAAATAGCCAGCCCGCAATCCAGAAGCGCAGCCGCGCCGTCCGCCGCGTCCGGTAAATCGACGCGAACAGCAACACCAGCAACCCGAGAACCAGGATGTCAAGCAGCGTGTTTTGCATGATGTGACGCTTCCTATATCGGCAAAGCGCGACACGTCCTCACGTAAAGTGAGAAATTATCTTCAAAATATGCACATGATGCAATTGAATAATTTCAGACCCGGTCCATTAAAAATCAAGAAAACCTGGTGGGCAGTGAGGGACTCGAACCCCCGACTTCCTGCTTGTAAGGCAGGCGCTCTAACCAACTGAGCTAACCGCCCGGAATTATCCCAACTATCCGGACTGACCCGGAGGCGCCCTGACTATCCCGCGCCCCGTCCGTGTTCCATCGATTCTACCAGCGCGCCCGCCCTTTTAGAACCCTTATCTGTCCAAAAATCAACAACCTCGATAGACTGAACTTTCGTGACCAGGCTTATCCTCAACGCCGACGACTTCGGGCTGACCCCAGGCGTCAACCACTCCATCCTCGATCTTAACCGCGCAGGCGCCCTGACCTCGGCCACCCTGATGGCCACTGCCGCGCATATCGCCGAAGCCTCCGCGGCCGCCGCCGGTTGCCCCAGTCTCGGAGTGGGCTGCCATATCGTCCTGGTCGACGGGGAGCCCGCCCTGCCCCGCCATCGCATCCCCGGCCTGGCGCCGTCGGGGAGCTTCCGCTCCAGCCTGGGCGCATTCGTCCGCGACCTCATCCGGGGCCGCATTCCCTCCTCGGAGATCGAAGCCGAAGCCGTCGCGCAGATTCGCCGGCTACAATCGGCCGGCGTTCGCGTCACCCATCTCGACACCCACAAGCACACCCACATGTTTCCGCGCGTGCTGCGCCCCCTGCTTTGCGCCGCTCTCTTATGCGGAGTGCGGGCCGTCCGCAATCCCTTCGAGCCGGACTGGTCGCTCCATGCCACACCCGGTGCACCTCCGTTGCGTCGCATCCAGGTACGGCTGCTGCGTACCCAAAGACGGGCCTTCCTGAGGCTGACCGAAGAAGCCGGCCTGTCCACAACCGATGGCGCCATCGGGGTGCTCGCCACCGGCACCCTCAACGCCCGGACGCTTCAATCCCTGCTCGCCGCCATGCCCGCCGGAACATGGGAACTGGTCTGCCATCCCGGTCACATCGATGCGGACCTGGGCAAAATCCGGACCCGCCTCCGCGAATCCCGTACCATCGAACACACTGCGCTGCTCGCAACCGTACCCCCGTTTCTGCGAACGCATCCCGAAATAACCCCCATCCACTTTGGGCAACTATGAAGGAACGGAATGAATCCTCGGCCAGCATCGCCGCGTCCAAGTACCACTGCGCAAATCCCATGAAGATCGGAATCACATGCTATCCCACCTACGGCGGCAGCGGAGTCGTCGCCACCGAGCTGGGCATTGAACTGGCCGCCGCCGGCCATGAAGTCCATTTCATCACCTACTCGCAGCCCTTCCGCCTCACCGGACGCGAGCACGGCATCTTCTACCACGAGGTCCCGGTCTCGAATTACCCGCTCTTCGAGTACCCTC
>JBAUHD010000104.1:0-1877 GCA_049680085.1 Acidobacteriaceae bacterium | reverse complement strand
GCCCGCAGCAGCGCGACAACCAGAATCACGGCCGCGATCAGCAGCAGCCCGTAAACCTGCCGCTTGCGCAGATGTTCGCGGGCGTCCATGCGCTACTCGTCGTCCGGCTTGATGTTGTAGAGGAAGTAGAAGCGCAGCTCCAGGTACGGTCCTTTGAAGTTTTTCGGCAGCGGAGGATAGCCCGCGTAGGTAATGGCCGCCCAGGCGGCCTTGTCGAGTGAAACGTCGCCCGAACCGGAGTCGAGCTGCATGGAATGCGGAGCCACCGACCCATTGGGCAGAATCTTGAACGTGATGCCGACGCGCCCCTGCTTGTTCAGCGGCGGCTGCGCCACCTCCGGAATAATCGGGTACCACGCCTTTTTTGTGTCGTAGATCACGCGCTGGATATAGGGCCCGAAGTTCACGCCCAGGGTGTCGCTGAGCACATCGACCCCGCCCCGCTCGCCGGGATGCTCCGACGGCGCGCCCGCGCCCATGTCTCCCCCATATTGCCCGGGCTGTGCGGCGTTCTTCGCCCACTGCTGAATCTGCTGACCCGGCGTGCTGGCTCCATTACGGAAATTCGGCTTGGGCGCCTCGGGCACCGGCGCTTGAATCTGGCTCTTCGCATTCGTGGGCAGCGGCTGAGCCGGCGGCCTGGGCTGCGCCGGTTGTGGGGCGGGTTTCGGCGGCGCCGGCTGCGGAGCGGGTTTCGGAACCGGCGGTCCCGCGGGCCGCATCGCTTCCAATTCCCGCATGGTCTTCGGCTTCTCAACCGGACGCGGCGTCTCCGCCCGGTGGTTCTTATTGGAGATGAACGGGGTCGGCTTCGGCTTCATCGGCTTGATGTCGCTGGGCGTTTCCAGGTAGGTCAAGTCCTTGGGGTGGTTCAGCGCCGAGTTATTCCGGACAAACACCCGCTGGTGGAAGATGTACTTGGGTCCATACAGCAGGAACCACAGCAGGATGAGGTGGATGATGATGGCGATCCACATCTTCTCGCGCAGGCTTACCCAGTTGCGGCTGCCCTCCAGGTCCTCGATGACCGACAGCAGGTCGTGCGTGTCGTAATTCTCGTAGCGGGTGGCCCCTTTGAGGCGAGGAGGTTCGGGCGGCGCGCCGGGGGATGGAGGACTGGTTGGAACTTCAGTAATCGGCATTCTGAAACGCAATGAGCGGCAATGACTCGGAAGCCCGAGCCGATACCGCTATTCTCTCATTCTTTGCGGCGTTTCCCTACGGGGGATTTGTTTCACGCTGTCCCTTACAATCGCTGAAGATGCCTATCGCCGCCATCCTCACGGTGAGCGACTCCTGTTTTGAGGGTCGCCGCGAAGACCTGTCGGGGCCAGCCATCGCCGCTGTGCTCCGAAAGCACGGCTTTGACGCCGCGACCCCTCTCGTCGTGCCCGATGAGCGCGCCGCCATCGAAGACGCGCTGCGCGAGGCCGCCGCGACTGCGCGCCTGGTCGTCACTTCCGGAGGAACGGGCATCGCGCCCCGCGACGTGACCCCAGAGGCCACCCGCGCCGTCTGCGACCGCATAATTGAGGGAGTCGGCGAGCGAATGAGGGCCGCCGGCGTTGCTGAAACTCCCTACGCCGCGCTCAGCCGCGCGCTGTGCGGGACAGTGGGCCAAACGCTGATTCTGAACCTGCCTGGAAGCCCGCGCGGAGCCCTGTCCTCGCTTGAAGCGGTGCTGCCGCTGCTGCACCACGCTCTCGACCTGCTGGCTGGGAATACCGCGCACCCGCCGGAGAAACGTCATAGCCGAGGGGCCGAGTGAAAGAACTCCTCCACCTCTACAAAAAATACAGCGCGTTGCTCCTTGTCTTCTTCAAGCCGCTCGGCTTCTGGGGAATCGGCGTGCTGGCGATTGTGGACTCCAGCTCCAT
>JBAUHD010000103.1:0-14225 GCA_049680085.1 Acidobacteriaceae bacterium | reverse complement strand
GGATACAACCATCGCCACCAGCCAAATCCAAATCCAAATCCAAATCCAAATCCAAATCCAAATCCAAATCCAAATCCAAGCCCTGAGCCCTGAGCCCTGAGCCCTGAGCCCTGAGCCCTGAACGCTGATCGCTGATCGCTCGCCCTAATGCGGCTTGCGAAACTCGATCTCTTCCCCGCGCAGGTAATACTCCAGCGAGCAGTGATCGGACCCGCAGATCATGGCTTGCAGCCCCGCATACTGCGCCCGGGTAATCAGGCCCAGTGCGCCGCAACCTGGACACGCCAGCACCGCCCAATAAGGGTCTCTTGCGTCGCCCAGCGATCCCGCGTTTTCGAGCAGGAACAGCGTTCCCGGTTCCATCTGTTCGGGAATCCATTGATCGAGCGTTTGCAGTTCCGAAGCCATTGCGTGTCCCTCCTGGGGTTGGTGTCCAAGGTTGCGGTCCGGATCTGGGGAAAATCCCGCCCGCCTTGCTGCCGAATACCGGTGGTGGCCCACTCAAGCCGCACTGGCTCGAATGGGGAACGCAAGTCCCTCCTGCTCTGGATTGTTTTTGAATAATAAGTGAGGAGAAAAAACCGTGCCGCGCGCTGTCCGCTCCGCCGCCTTTCGGCGGTTCCAGCGGTTTCCGTGGATGCGTGAGCAGAGCGCCTGCGGTTCCACATTGGAAGAGCGGCAACCCAAACCGGCGTCGCCGTTGAAAGCATCTTTGACGCAATCGCGCCCAATGTCAAGAACTCAAACCGTTACTCCGCTGATTCCTTTGAGTCACGGGAAGAAACACAACCGAGTCCTACTTCGACTTGAAAGCCACCGGGACATCTCACGATACGAAAGTCGGCTGGCCCCGACCAGCGGGAGGGCCACTCCCCCTAAAATCAGGATGGCGCGAAGCGCGTTCGCCTGGACGGCCAGTCCTACTTCTCCACTTCCACGCCCCGCCAGAACGCGATGTGTCCCTTAATCTTTCGGGCGGCCGGCTTGGGGTCGGGATAGTACCATGCCGCGTCCTGATTTTCCTGCCCCTCCACCATTAAGGAGTAGTACCGCGCCTGCCCTTTCCATGGGCAAGTGGAGGTGGTCGAACTGGGCCGCAGATACTCGCGCTTTACCGATCCTTCCGGGAAATACACATTGTCCTCAACAACTTGCGTCTTCTCACTCTCCGCAATCGTGACGCCGTTCCAGACTGCCTTCGCCATCTTCCGGTCCTTCTTCCCGCCAAACTCTGCCCATACACAATAACAGATCAATTCCTTCAGGCCCATTTTGGGCCTGCGGTTACCTCCGAGTAAGAAAAAATCCCGCACCATGCATTTGAATTTTCTCCAGTTGATAGAATTGAAATAGAGTACAAGCGTTTCAGAAGGGACCGCCAGCCGCGGTCCCTTTTCCATTTGCGGCACAAAGGAACCAACCATGTCGAAATTCGTCGAACTCTGCCAATACCAGCTTCCCGCCGGCCAAACCTGCCGCCAGATCACCCTGAAGGGCGACTCTCTCTGCCGCCATCATCGCCGGCTCTTCCGCCACTCCGAAGCAGAAATCTGCCAGGAGCAAGCCATGGAGCGCCTCGCCGCCAAACTCCTCGCTCTCGACCTACCCGCCCTCCTCTATCTCCTCTACGGAAAACTCAACAGCATCCGAACGACACTTCGCTCCCACCACGAAGCCCAGCTCGCCCTCGCCATCGCTTTCCAACGCCTGCGGGAGCAACTCGGGCAGACCGACCCGGACGATCTCCCAAACCCAACAAATTTCCCTGAAAACCCAGCAGAATCAATGATGTAGAATGCCCACGATTTCCTGAAACCCCAATGGAATCAATGAACTACGGCAAACCTCAACCCCGGAAAACCCAGTGGAATCAATGAACTACAGCATTTCAGAAAACAGATTTTTAGAACAATGGCCTGCCCTGAGCTTGCCGAAGGGGACCTGCACTTCCTTCGGTGGGTTCACCGAATACTAAGATGTGCCCGTCAACTGCGGGACAGGGCGCTTTTCAGACCCGAAGTCCGAACCCACGCCAGCGCGGGACGCGCGGCCAGTACCACCGCCAGCGCCAGGGTAATGGCCATCGGAGTGTAGTCGCCCTGCTTGACACCCCACCAGTAATGCACCGCCCCGGAGATCGCCGCGAGGTACACCAGCCAGTGCAGCCGCTTCCAGTTCTTCCCGCCCAGCTTCCGGATCGACCAGGCCGTTGAGGTCAACGCCAGCGGGACCATGAGCAGCCACGCCGCGACCCCGGCCACAATGAACCGCCGCAGGCTGATGTCGTCCACAATGGCCGCCCAACTGAAACCGGCGTAGAGCCAAAGGTAGGTCATCAAATGCAGGCAGCCGTAAAAGAAGGCGTAGAGTCCGATCATGCGGCGGAAGCGGATGATCCAGCCGAGTTTGGGAATGAGCTTTCGGACGGGGGAAATGGCGAGAGTAATGACCAACAGACGCAGCGTTCCGTGACCGGTGAAGAACGTTACGGTATGGGTCGGGTCGGGCCCCAGGTTGTTTTGCAACCCGTGCGCCACCAGCCACGCCACGGGAGCGAGGCAGGCGATGTGTACGAGAACTTTCAGCAAAACGACAATGCGATTCGACAATGACGGTTCCCTAATCCCTGAGCCCTGAGCCCTAATCCCTGAGCCCTAGTAATTCTTTCTCAAATCCATCCCTTGATAGAGCCCCGCCACCTGGTCGGCGTAGCCGTTGAACATCAGCGTGGGCTGGCGCTGCTTCCAGATCGGCGCGCCGATGACGCGCTCCGTCTTCTGGCTCCAGCGGGGATGTGGAACACTCGGATTCACGTTGGAGTAAAACCCATATTCATTCGAGGCCATGTCGTTCCATGTTGTGCTGGGCTGCTTGTCCACAAACTTGACCTTCACGATCGACTTCGCGGACTTGAAGCCGTACTTCCACGGCACCACTACCCTCACTGGAGCACCGTCCTGGTTGGGCAGCGTTTGCCCGTACAGCCCGAACGTCAGCAGCGTCAGAGGGTGCATGGCCTCATCCATCCGGAGCCCCTCGGAGTAGGGCCAATCCAGCCCGACCGACCGGATTCCCGGCATCTGGCTGGGATCGTCGAGCGAGAGAAACTGGACATATTTCGCCGAAGGCAGCGGGTCGCAGCTCTTGATGAACTCGGAGAGCGAGTAGCCGACCCACGGAATCACCATGCTCCACGCCTCCACGCACCTGTGCCGGTAGACCCGGTCTTCGAGCGGACGCAGCTTCAGCAGGGCGTCAATGTCGAACTTCTTTTTCTGCTTGACGTGGCCCTCAACCTCAATCGACCACGGACGGGTGTGCAGGCTCCCCGCGTACTTCGCCGGATCATCCTTATTGGTTCCGAACTCGTAGAAGTTGTTGTAGTGGGTGATGTTTTCGAACGAGGTCGGCGTAAGCCCCTTCGCGGAAAGCGGGCTGGGGACCGTCGCCAGCTTGGTGTCCGCGAGAACCGCCTTGGGGCGCAGGAAATGGGCCGCGCCTTCGGCAGCAAGAGCCGCCGCGCTCACCGCCCCCGCCGCCATAAAGGTCCGCCGGTTCATGTAGGTTGCGCGTGGGGTAATCTCAGAAGAAGGGATCGAACTGGAATCGGATTTGCGAATGAGCATGATTGCCCCGCTTTCCCAAGGCCTTGGTGATTTGGACTTGCTTCGCCCCAATCCGTTACCGGCGAGAAGGAAACCAATCTACCCCAATGGCCCCTCCCAACATTGGAACACAACCGAAAAGGAGCACGAAGACGATGGCGGCAACCGCAAGCGAAGGAAGGATTCCCGCGTTGGATAATGACCGCATGAGGCAGGCTGCGGAGATTCTCCTCAGAGCCCGCCGCGAGGTTATGCCGATTCATGAGCTGCCGGAGAAGCTGCGCCCCTCCACGCTTGAGGAGGCATACGGCCTTCAGGACATAATGGCCCAGGCGCTCAGCCCCATCGGCGGATGGAAGGTAGGCGCGGCCACGCCGGACGCCACGCCCGTCTTCTCGGCCATGCCGCTGTGGGGAGGCTTTGCCGCCTCGGGCTCGCGCATCGCCGGCGCATTCAAGCGGCTGCGCGGGATTGAGGCGGAAATCGCCTTCTGCCTGGGCAAGGACCTGCCACGCCGGAGCACGCCCTACTCGCGCGAGGAGGTGGCGGACGCGATTGCCAGCGCGCACCCGGCCATTGAGATGCTGGAGTCCGCGTTCTTCGATGTGGACAAGGTGGATCGCCTCTCAATCATGGGCGACCTGCAGATCAACGGAGGCTTTGCCTACGGGGCTGCCGTTCCCGGCTGGCAGAGCCATGATCTGACCGCGGAGGCCGTCAGCGTCACGATTGACGGGAAAAAGGTGTTTGAGGGCAAAGCTTCCAACCCGGCCGGAACCGACCTGCTGCGGCTCGTGACCTGGCTGGCGAATGAAGGCAGCCAGCGCACCGGCGGGCTCCAGTCCGGCCAGTGGATCACGACTGGAAGCTGGTCCGGCAAGGCGCTCGCCAACGCCGGTTCCGTGGTTGATGCGCGCTTCTCCACCTTCGGGACGGTGAATCTCAAATTTGAGTGAGCGAGCCGGCGTGGTGCGTCAAGCAGACGGAAGCTCGCGGCGCGAGCTGGCGGCTTCCTTTGCGCGCTCTTCAAAATAGCCGAGCGAAAGCTCCAGGCCCTCGCGCAACTTCACCTTGGGCGACCACCCCAGCAGCCTGCGCGCTTTCGTGATGTCCGGCTTCCGCCGGGCTGGGTCGTCCACGGGCAGCGGCTCATGCCGAATCCGGCTCTTCGAGCCCGTGGCGGCCAGCACCTGATGCGCGCATTCGAGGATCGTCCACTCTTCCGGGTTGCCGATGTTCACCGGCAAATGCTCGTCCGACTTTGACAACCGCACGATGCCGTCGATGAGGTCGGAAACATAGCAGAAGCTGCGGGTCTGCAATCCGTCGCCGAAAACCGTGAGGTCGTCGCCGAGCAGGGCCTGCATCATGAGGTTGGAGATGACGCGCCCGTCGGTGGGCTGAAGGCGCGGCCCGTAGGTGTTGAAGATGCGGACCATGCGCGTGTCCACGCCGTAATAGCGGTGGTAGGCCATGACCGCCGCCTCGGAGAAGCGCTTGGACTCGTCGTAGACCGAGCGCGGGCCGATGGGATTGACGCGGCCCCAGTAGCTCTCCGGCTGCGGATGCACCTCGGGGTCGCCATAGCACTCCGAAGTCGAGGCCTGGAGAAATCTGGCTCCGGCGACGCGCGCGAGGTCGAGCAGGTTGATAGTTCCGTAGGAGCCGACCTTCAAGGTCTCCGGGCCGAGGCGCGCATAATCTGCCGGGCTGGCGGGCGAAGCAAAGTTGAAAATGTAGTTGATGCCGTCGATTTTCAGCGGCTCACAGATGTCGTGTTCGACGAAGCTGAATCGCGGGTCGCGATTGAGTTCGGCGAGATTTTTCGAGCTGCCTGTGGCGTAGTTGTCCACGCCAACTACGCGGTTGCCGTCGGCAATTAACGCCTCGCAAAGATGGGAGCCCAGAAAGCCCGCCGCCCCGCTCACCAATACCTGTTGTTCGGCCAATCGTGCTGCTCCCTTCGGCTAATGCGCAGCCTTGACGCCGGCTGCCAATGACGGCCGTCCCACGCTGAAATACGTAAAGCCCTTGCCGCTCATCACTTTCGGATCAAACAGATTTCTGCCGTCGATCACAATCGGATGCCGCAGCTCTTCGCGCAGCCGGTCCAGATCGACCGCGGTAAACTCGTTCCAATCGCTCAGAAACAGCGCCGCGTGCGCGCCGCGCGCCGCCTCATACATATCGGACACGTACCGCACCTGCGGCCCCGGCTCGAGAACCGCCTTCGCGCGCTCCATGGCCGCAGGGTCAAAGAGGTTGACGCAGCAGCCTTCCTTGAGGAGCATCTGCACAATTTCAATGGCGGGTGATTCGCGGATGTCGTCGGTCCCGCCTTTGAAGGCCAGCCCGAAAACCGCCAGATGCTTGCCACGCAGGGTCCACAGCGCGGAGCGAATCTTGCGAAAGAACAGCTTCTTCTGCTCGCTGTTGATCTTTTCCACTTCAGCCAGCAGATCGAACTGATGCCCAAGCTGCTCGGCCACCCAGCGGAACGCCGCCACGTCTTTCGGAAAGCAGGAGCCGCCGTAGCCGATTCCAGCGCTCAGAAACCTGGGGCCGATGCGCTCGTCCATGCCGACGCCTTTGGCCACTTCCTCCACGTTCACGCCGGCCGCGTCGCAGATATTCGCAACCGCGTTGATGAAGGAAATCTTCATGGCCAGAAAGGCGTTGGTGGCGTGCTTGGTCAACTCCGCCGCCTTGGTTGACATTTTCATCAGAGGCGGTGGATTCGCCGCGCTCCGGCTCCCCGGAACCGCGTGAGGCAGATCGTAATACGCCCCCGAAGTCAACGGCTCGTAGATTTGCCGCATCACTTTGGCCGCGCGCTCGCTCTCGACGCCAATCACGATCCGGTTGGGATGGAGAAAATCGGTGACACCCGTGCCCTCGCGCAGAAACTCCGGGTTCGAGACCACATCAAACGCTTCCTTCGATGCGCCGTTGCGCTCCAGAATCCGCGTGATCCACTCGTTGGTGTAGACCGGCACCGTGCTCTTTTCGACGATCACCTTGTAGCCGTCAATGGAGTGCGCAATCGCGCTCGCAACCGCGTCCACATAGGAAAGATCGGCGTCACCCGTGTCCGATTGCGGCGTGCCGACGGCGATAAAGACGGCCTGCGCCTGCTTCGTCGCGCCATGCAGATCGGTCGTGAATTCGATGCTCCCCAGCCGATGCCGCCCCAGCATTTCGGGAAGATACTCTTCGTGAATGGGAATGCCGCCCTCGTTCAGCAGGCGCACCTTCTCTTCGTCATTGTCCACGCAGATGACGCGGTGCCCCAGTTCGGCGAAGCACGCCGCCGAAACGAGGCCTACATACCCGGAGCCAACCACCGCGATGACTATTGATTGCGTCATATCGTTCCCTTTGAATGCGAGCTGAAAAATTTCCGCAACGGCGGCTGCATCGATCTTACTTGATTTTCAGCCCTGGACCGCGCGGCGAATCGCCTCACATATCCTGTCCTGGTCCCCGGCTTCCAAATAGGGATGCATGGGCAGGCTGAGCACGCGCCGGGCAGCGGCTTCCGCAACCGGAAAGCTTCCTTCGCCATACCCCAGTCCGCGAAACGCCGGCTGCAAATGCGCGGGCACGGGATAGTGAACCGCTGTCGGAATCCCCTCGCGCGCGAGCGCGTCCGCCCCTCGCTTCCTGTCCTCCAGTTCAATGGTGTATTGTGCGTACGCGCTCTGGTTTTTCTCGGCGATCCACGGCGTCTGAACCACACCCGCCAGTCGCTCGTCGTAGCGCGCCGCGACCTCGGCACGCAGCCGCAATTCTTCTTCAAAAACCTCGAGCTTGGCGAGCAGGACTGCGGCCTGCATGGTGTCCAACCGCCCATTCACGCCCAGCCGCACATGCTCATATCGCGAAGCCTGGCCGTGGTTCCGAATCTGCAGCATGGCGGCGGCCAGATCGTCGTCATTGGTAAAGCAGGCCCCGCCGTCGCCGTAAGCCCCCAGCGGCTTGGACGGGAAGAAACTGGTGCAGCCCATCGCGCTGAGGTTGCAGGATTGGCGGCCTCGAGAGGTTGCGCCGAAGCTCTGCGCAGCGTCTTCAATGACGGGCAGGCTTCCGGCGGCTCGCTGAATCGCATCCATATCGGCGCACTGCCCGTAGAGCGAAACCGGCATCACGGCGCGCGTGCGGCCGGTGACAGCAGCCGCCACCCGCGATGGATCAAGGTTATAAGTGCGCGGATCAATGTCCACAAAAATTGGTTTCGCGCCCAGCAGCGCAATCATCTCCACCGTCGCGATGAATGTAAAGGGCGAGGTGATGACCTCATCGCCCGGCGAAATGCCCAGCGCCATCAGGGCGATCAGCAGGGCGTCGGTGCCGCTGGCGCAGGAGATACAACGTCCGCTGCCGGTGCGCCGCGCCAGGGCGATTTCCAGCTCTCGCACTTCGGGGCCCAAAATAAACTGCCCATGTTCGAGCACCGCATGGATGCGCGCATCCATGCTGGCCTTCAAACTCCGGTATTGCGTCTTCAGATCAACAAATTCCATCGATGCTTCCGTGCCCGCTTAACAATGAACTATCTTCTCGGACTGGATTCCCGCCGTCGCGTTCCGTGTATCGATGACCAGCTTCGACTCCGCCACGATCCGCGCATAGTCATAATCGGAGTGGTCCGTCACGATCAATACGGCATCATACTGCGCGAGATTTTCGAGCGGGGTATTTTCCATATTCAGATCGTAATGGCGTCCCTGCCCGACGCGCGCAAAGTATGGATCGTTATAAGACACAACGGCGCCGCGCTTGCGCAGCAGCTCAATGATGGTCAGCGCGGGGGACTCGCGCAGATCATCAATGTCCTTCTTGTAAGCAAGGCCGAGCACCAGCACCCTTGAGCCCTTCAGCGGCTTGCCATGCTCATTCAGGGCGGCCATGGTCTGCTCCAGCACAAAGTACGGCATGCCGCGATTGACTTCGCCAGCCAGCTCGATGAACCGCGTATGGAAATCGAACTGCTTCGCCTTCCATGACAAATAAAAAGGGTCAATGGGAATGCAGTGCCCGCCCAGTCCCGGCCCTGGATAAAAGGCCTGGAACCCGAAGGGCTTGGTCTTCGCCGCCTGAATCACCTCGAACAGGTCGATGTTCATGCGCAGGCAAAGCTGCTTCAGCTCATTGACCAGCGCGATGTTTACGCACCGGTAGATGTTTTCCAGCAGCTTGGTCATCTCCGCAGCCGCCGGAGACGACACCGGAACCGTCTGATGAAAAATCGTCGCGTATACCGCCGAGGCAAGCTCCAGCGCAACCGGCCCGCACCCTCCAATCACCTTGGGAATATCGCGCCGCGCCACCGTGTCGTTGCCGGGGTCCTCGCGTTCGGGAGAAAACGCGACATAAATTCCCCGCGCCTGCGCATCGCGCGCCACGCGTAGCCCCGCGGCGTTTCCCTCTTCGAGCATTGGAACGACAACCTCTTCCGTCGTTCCCGGATAGGTGGTGCTCTCCAGCACGACAAGCTGGCCTTCGCGAAGATGGGGAGCCATGGCCCGCAGCGTTCCCGTAATGTAGCTCAGGTCCGGCTCGTGATACTCGTTCAGCGGGGTGGGCACGCAGAGATTCACCACATCCATTCCCGCGATTTCGCTGTAGTCGTCCGTCGCGCGAAAGCCGCTGCTGCGCGCCGCCTCGACCTGCTCACGCGGAATCCGCACGATGTAGGATTCGCCCGCGTTCAGCGCATCCACCTTGAGCCGGTCCACGTCAAAGCCCGTCACCGCGAACCGTTCTTCGCTGAAAAGCAGCGCCAGCGGCAGCCCCACGTAGCCCATTCCGATAATCCCGATGCGGGCCTTGCGCGTCTCGATTTTCGTTTTGAGTTCGGCTGCGGTCGAAGAAATTGCGGTCACGGAAATCTTTCTGGAAGGAATCGTATCGCGGCTTGCGCGCGGCCTCTTCTGATAGAGCCGGCGCGCGCAAATCGCGCAGTCCGGCCCTTGAAATTCTGCCGTCCCGCGGGCCCGGCAACTGCTGATTCTAGCATGGTGGACAGCGCGCCGCTGCCGCGCCAGACGCATCGAAACGCGCCGTTGCTGAAGTCGCGCGCGGCAGCACAACCTTCTCCACCGCCTCACATCTCAAGAAGGATAAGGGAGAAAAAACCATGCCGGACTTCGTTACTGAAATGAAAAAAGAATTGACGATGAGCACGAAGGAAGAAAACATCCGCTACGCCATCGGCGCCGCCGCCGCGGCAACCGCCATCTTCGCCCCGCTTAACTATCCATGGAAAGCCGTCTTTACCGCGGTCGCCGCCGAAACCATTCTGACCGGCATCTACGGCGTTTCCCCCATCCGGCAGCTTTCTCGCAACTGCTCCTGAAGATCGCGGCCGGCATGGAGAGGATGGACCCTTCCGGCGAAAAAGGTACACTCCGAACTCGCGGGACTGAAACAACCGGCTTGATCCACAGTACAATGTTGACAATGTGGCGCGTGTCGGCGCGAGACCAGCCGCAATTCGACAACCGTGCGAAAGTGGCGGAATTGGCAGACGCACCAGACTTAGGATCTGGCGGGGCAACCCGTGGGGGTTCAAGTCCCCCCTTTCGCACCAGGCTTGCTACCCTATAGACATGTCCGCCGCTCACTCACAGCCCAAACTTCAACTCACTAAATCTCCCGACTATCGCGAAACCTATGCCAACAGCGTGCAGGTGCGCGTCAGCGTCTGGGATTTTTTCCTTAACTTCGGCATCGCGCATCAGGACACGCCCGACCAGGTGACGGTCGAGAACAAGCACGGCGTCTATGTGAGCCCGCAGCAGGCCAAGGCCCTCTGGAATATGCTTGGGCAAAACCTGGCCCAATACGAAGAGGCCTTCGGAACCATTGCGCTAGAGCCGCATGGCCATCCCATGCCGATGCCTACCGGCCCGATCCATTAGAAGCGCCAAAGCAATGCTGAAACCGGCGCTGCCAAGCGCGTCCACAACCCGCCCGCCCGTTTCGCGCTTCTGGAAAAATCCTCCGTCGTGGACGATTTTTGTGCTCGCGTTCGCCGCCGTTTGGCTTGCCCATTGGCCGCTGCTGCGGCTTCCTTATTATTGGGACGAGGCCGGCTACTACATTCCCGCTGCGTTTGATTTTTTCCGCACCGGTTCGCTCATCCCTTACTCCACGCTGTCGAACGCGCACCCGCCGCTGCCTTCGATCTATCTCGCTGGCTTCTGGAAGCTATTCGGGTTCTCTCCCTTTGTCACGCGGTCCGCCATGTGCGCCGTTGCGGCGCTGGCGCTGGCCGGTGTCTGTCGCATCGCGCTCACCGTCTCCGCGCGGCGCTCCATCGCGCTGGCAACGGTGGCCCTCACCGCAATCTACCCCGTCTTCTTCGCGCAAAGCTCGCTGGCGCACGCGGATATGTTCGCCGCGGCGGCCACGCTGTGGGCGCTGGCGTTTTATCTTGAAGAGCGCATTGGGCTGGCAGTCCTCTGCTTTTCGCTCGCGGCGCTCTCGAAGGAAACGGCCATCGTCACGCCACTCGCGCTCGCAGGATGGCAGGCCTGGTTTGCGCTCCGGTGCCGCGCGTCAAAGGCCGCCCGCCGGACCGCGCTGCTCATCATCCCAGCGCTCCCGCTTGCGTTTTGGTATGCCTATCATCGGCATCGCACCGGCTTCATCTTTGGGAATCCTGAGTATCTGCATTACAACGCGACGGCAACGCTCTCTCCTCTGCGCATCGTCGTCGCATTTCTGCACCGCGCGTTCCAGCTCACGCTGCACATGGACCTCTTCGTGCCCGTGCTGCTCGCCGTGGCCGCCTGGCTGCTGCTCGATCGCGTTCCGGCAAAGAGCGTTCCCCTGCGCCCCGTGCTCTCCCGCGAGCATCGCGATCTTCTTTTCATCGTCATTTTTGCCAACGCCATCTTTTTCTCCGCGCTCGGAGGCGCGCTGCTCACGCGGTACCTGCTGCCGCTCTATCCATTGATCGTGCTGCTGTGCGTCCTCGCGTTTTATGCGCGCCTGCGCCGATGGACGTGGCTGGTTGCCTTTTCCGCTGTCGCGTTTCTCGCCGCTCTGTTCATCAATCCGCCCTACCGTTTCGCGCCCGAAGACAACCTCGCCTACCGCGACATGGTGCGGCTCCAGCAAGATGCAATCGCGCAAATCGTCGCGCGATATCCGGGAAAAACCGTGCTGACCGCATGGCCGGCGTCGGACGAACTCACCAAGCCCGAGCTGGGCTATGTCTCGCGCTCGATGCGCGTCGCCGCCATCGAAAACTTCTCCTTGGCGCAGATTTGGTTAGCCGCGCATTCCCAGCAACCCTACAGCGTCGGGTTTATCTTCTCGACCAAATATGATCCGCCACGATGGACGCTCAGCCTGGGCCGTATCAACCAGCGGCTTGATGCGCGCTACTTCGGCTTTCATCGCGACCTTGATCCGGCGCTGATTGCGCGGCTGCTGGGCGGCCGTATTGTCTGGAGCGAGCAGCGAGGGGGCCAGTGGGCGGCGGTCCTGCACTTTGACCGCTCCACGGCCATGGACGCGCGCCTGCGCCAGCCCTGAGCCCAACGCGCCCCGCGCGCGCCAACTATAATCCGTTTGTGCGGCAGATGTTTCGATTCCGACAGCTCCTCCCGGTCCTGCTTCTGGCCTTTTTTGTTGCGCTCCCCACCGTCGCGCGTTCCCAGGAACCCTCGGCCGAGACGGCAGCCGAGACTCCGGCGCGGGGACGGCTGCTGCTCGTCCTTCCCTTTGAAAACCGTACCGGTCAACCTAACCTTGACTGGATTGGCGATGGCGCGGCGGATATTTTCAATCGCCGACTCGACGCCGCGGGCTTTCTCACCATCAGCCGCGACGACCGGCTCTACGCTCTTGACCGGCTGGGTTTGCCGCTGAATTTTCAGCCCTCGCGGGCCACCACCATCCGCATCGCGCAGCTGCTCGACGCCGACTCCGTCGTCATCGGTTCCTACACGTTCACCGGCGACCAGCTTACCGTCACCGCGCAGGTGCTCGACCTCCATCAGTTGGTCCTGAGCCAGAAAATTGAGCAAACATCCGCCCTCAAAGCCCTGCTCGACACGCTCAACGGCCTGGCGTGGAATGTGGCCCGCAAGCTCGACCCAACCTATTCTGTTGCCGAGCAGACGTTTCTCGCGGCGGACGGTCCCTTGCATCCGGGCGCATTTGAAAATTACATTCGCGGCATGACCGCCGAGGCCCTCGACGACCGCATCACCCATCTGCGCGAAGCCGTCCGCCTTAATCCTGGATTCACGCCGGCCCGTCTGGAACTGGGCAAGGCCTACTTCGCGAATCAGGACTACGACTCCGCCGCCGCCACCTTCGGTCAAATGCCCAAGGACGCCGCCAACGCGCTCGAAGCCGACTTCGACCGGGGCCTTGCATTTCTCTACACCGCCCATTACCTGAAGGCTGAGGATGCCTTCGCCTTCGTAGCCATGCAACTGCCGCTGGCCGAGGTGGTGAACAACGAGGGTATTGCCGCCAGCCGCCGCGGGCACGACGGCGCTCCGCTGTTTCAGAGAGCCGTCGCCGCTGATCCGCACGACGAGGACTACCACTTCAATCTGGCCATCGCGCTCCGCAAGCGCGGAGATCTGGCCGGAGCCGCTCGCGAGATCGACGCCGCGCTGAAGCTGCGTCCCTCCGACGCGGACGCGCAGGCCTTCGCCGCGACTCTGAAAAAGCCAGCGCCGCCCAAAGTGACCCAGAGTGCGACCGCTTCCGATGACACTCTGCCGCTGGAACGCATCAAGCGCAACTACAACGAAACTGAATTCCGCCAGGCCGCGTATGAGATGGAGCAGTTGCAGGCCGCGCGCCTCGCTTCCCTGCCGTCCGGTCAACGCGCCGCCGAGCTGGTGAAGGACGGAGACCAGTTCCTGAACCGCGGCCTCATTCTCGAAGCCGAACGCGAGTACCAGGCCGCGCTCAAGGCCAACTCCGCCTCCGCTCTTGCGCACGCCGGGCTGGCCCAGGTGCGCGAGCACAGCCGTGACCAGAAGGCCGCACGCGCCGAAGCGCAGCAATCTATCAGGCTCGGCCCCAATGCGCCCGCGTATCTGGTGCTGGCGCGGCTGGACATGGAAGTCAACCAGTTCTCCGCCGCCGCCTCTGAAGTCAGCGCCGCACTGCGCGTCGAGCCTGCGAACGCCAATGCGGAAGACATGAAGAAGACTCTGGAAACAAAAGGACAACAAGTCCCATGAAGACACCTTCGAGCCAGAACGCGATGCGGCATTGGAGCCAGATTACGAGCCACATCTTCGCCGCGTGCCTCGCGCTGTTCACCGTCTGCGCTTTTGCGCAGAATTCGCCCGCGCCCCCGCGCGTCGTGGTTCTTCATCTGGACGACACCATCCAGCCCGTCAGCCAGCAGTATCTGGAGCGCGGCATCAACCAGGCCGCGCAGGAACACGCCTCAGCCCTGCTCGTCGATCTCAACACTCCCGGCGGCATGCTCACCTCGACCCGCGCGATGGTCAGCAAAATTCTGGCCTCTCCGGTTCCCGTTATCGTGTTCGTCGCGCCCTCGGGCAGCCGCGCAGGTTCTGCCGGCTTCTTTTTGCTGGAAGCGGCGGACATCGCCGCGATGGCGCCCGGAACCAA
>JBAUHD010000102.1:0-3230 GCA_049680085.1 Acidobacteriaceae bacterium | reverse complement strand
CGGGCCAACAGCGGGCCCAGCGTAAGGGTTAGCGAGTAGGGTACCGTTGACGCCCCGGACAGCTCGGGGTGGTCGCGCACCGTGACAAAAGGCGTGCTGGCATAGTACAGCTTCCGCGGCGCATAGGGCTCCAGCGCTTGTTCGGGGAAGAAATGTGCGCGCCCCGCCCAATGAAACGCCGCCGTGGCCGCGGCGGAAACCATCGTGTGGTCCCGGTGCAGATTGACGCCGCCATCTCCTCCAAAGGTAAGGACCACCTGCGGGCGCAGCGCCCGGATGCGGGCCACGATGTCACCGGTGAGCCTGTAGAAGTCCTGGTGCGCCAGCCCGCCGTCGGGATAGCGCAGTACCTCATGGCGGGTGACGCCGAGCAACTCGCAGGCGGCGGCCAGCTCGGCTCGCCGCTTGCGGCCCAGCTCGGCATTGTCCTCCACGCCTCCGCGAAAGTGCGCGGCCTGCCCGTCGGTGAGACACAGCAGACTGGTGTCCGCGCCCTCGCGATGCGCCATGAGCAGCGCGCCGCCGAAGGCTCCGCTCTCGTCGTCGGGATGGGCGGTGATGCAGAGCAGGCGAAGCGGCAATGGGCGATCCTCAGCAGGGAAGTGGAGCGTCCCAGGGCAGCGAAGTCTGCGCCACGGGACGGAAGCTCTTGCGATGCAGCGGGCATGGGCCGTGCCGATCGAGCGCGGCCAGGTGCTCCGGCGTGCTGTAGCCCTTGTGCGAGGCGAGCCCATACTGCGGATAAAGCTCATGGAACTCGCACATGCGCCGGTCGCGGTAGACCTTGGCGACCACCGAAGCGGCGGCGATGGAGATGGAGAGCGAATCGCCATAGATGATGCTGGTCTGCGCGCAGTCCAGGTCCAGCCGCATGGCGTCGATCAGCAGATGGTCAGGCGCGACGGCGAGCTTGAGCACGGCGGCCCTCATGGCCAGCCGCGAGGCCTGATAGATGTTCACTCGGTCGATGGTCTCCGAGTCGATCTCCTCGATGGCAATGGCCAGCGCCTTGCGTTCGACTACTCCGGCCAGCCGTTCGCGGTCCTCGCGCGCGAGCTGTTTGGAGTCGCGCAGGCCGCGGATGCGCGTGTCCGGCGGAAGGATGACGGCGGCGGCGACGACCGGGCCGAAGAGGGCGCCGCGTCCTACTTCGTCCACGCCGGCAATGCAGAAGGCTCCCTGGGCGCGGGCGGATTTTTCGTACTTGTTGCCGCAGACCAGCTTGCGCAGCATCCGCATCTTGAGCGTGGCGGCGGAGACTTCTTCTTCCGGCGCTTCGAGAGAGAACCGGCGAATCTGAGCGGCGCGGGGCATCAGAAGCAGTTTAGAGCAAAACGAGGAGTCAGCGCGCAAGCGAGTCTGTCAGCGGTGCGGATGTCATCCTTCACCAAGTGAAGGACCCGCGGTTTGCCCCCACGATGTCCTCAGCCGCCGAACACGGTGCACTGCTTTTCATTTCCGTGTAAACTAAACATTCCGAATCAACCCCAGGAAAACCATTATGTCTATTCATCCAGTTATGCAGCGGCTCGGCGACAAACTCAATCGCACTGACCTGCCCCCCTTCGGCGCGGGCGACACGGTGCGCGTGCAGGTCAAGATCAAAGAAGGCGAAAAAGAGCGCCTTCAGGCCTTCGAAGGTGTCGTAATTGCGCGCAAAAACGGCCCGCAGGGCAGCTTCACCGTCCGCAAAATGAGCTTCGGCCACGGCGTCGAGCGCATCTTCCCCTTCAACTCCAAAGTCGTGGACAAGGTGGAAAAAATCCGCTCCTCCAAAGTTCGCCGCGCCCGCCTCTTCTACCTCCGCGGATTGCGCGGCAAGGCTGCGCGCCTCAAGGAAGTCGACCGCGTCTGACCAGCTTCCAGACGCCCCGGCCCAATCCGCCGGGGCGTTTGTGTGTCTGCCGGTGGAAAGTGGGTGCCCCAAGTCCCGCTTCTGGGACCTGGGTTTGTGCACGACGAGACGAATCCCTGTCCCCGAATCGCCCTAAGGCACTCCAAAAATTGTCAAGGGAAAAAATTCTAAGACCCGCGAGATCAGCAACATAAAAATGCACTTGATTTATTCCAAGCTGCTAAACTAAAAGAGTAGCCAAAATTCAAGCAAAAGAAGGCGCAGCCCAAAAGCTGCGCCTTTTGCATGGATGCCAGCCGCCATAACCCACACCGAGATGTCATGCCGAGCGAAGCGAGACACCTGCGGTTTCTCCGCCGCAATACAAACCATGAACAGGAAGAAATCAACCTAACTCGTTTGTTTTCAGGATCAAATCCATAAGTCCTTTGTTTTCAGGATCAAATTTTATAACTCCTTTATTTTCAGGATCAACGTCAGTTTTTCGAGTAAAAAAATCCGCGGACCAGAGAGGGACCCAACACAAGCGTTCCACCGCATTCCTCACCCGGCACCACCACCCCTCACGGTGTCATGTTGAGCAAAGCGAAACATCCGGTTTCTCCGCCGCAAAACGACCATGAACAGGAAGAAATCAACCTAACTCGTTTGTTTTCAGGATCAAACCCATAAGTCCTTTGTTTTCAAGATCAAATTTTATAACTCCTTTATTTTCAGGATTAACGTCAATTTTTCGAGCAAAAATTCGACGGCAGAGAGGGGCAAAACATAATGGGGGGCGAACCGCGGTCCTTCACTTCATTCAGGATGACAATCGTGGGGGCGAACCGCAGGTTTGTCTTTATGGGCGGGTGTGGGACTGAAATCCGATGGTTGCCAGAAACTGCCGGTCTTCGCGGGAGAGGTCAGCGTTTTCGAGCAGGTCGGGGCGGTTCCGCAGGGTTTTTTCGAGGGCGCGCTGGCGACGCCAGCGGCGAATCTGGTCGTGGTTTCCGCCAGCGAGCACTTCGGGGACGGCGAGGCCTCGGAACTCGGGTGGGCGGGTGTAGTGGGGATAGTCGAGCAGGCCGCCGGCGCCGTGGGTTGAACGGGGCGGTGCGTCGGCGTCGTTTGTAAGAACGTCGTCGGGCTGGCCGAAACTTTCGTTGGCGCTGGATGCCTCATTGCCGAGCACGCCGGGGAGCAGGCGCATGGTGGCGTCGAGGATGACGGCGGCGGCGAGCTCGCCTCCGGAGAGAACGTAGTCGCCGATGGACAGCTCGCGGTCGCAGGCGAGCTGGTTGACGCGCTCGTCGACGCCTTCGTAGCGGCCGCAGATGAGGACGACCCGCTGCAATGTGGACAGCTCGCGGGCGATGCTTTGAGTGAATTTCGC
>JBAUHD010000101.1:0-7204 GCA_049680085.1 Acidobacteriaceae bacterium | reverse complement strand
GTGTATCTGATCGAAATTTACAAATCCATCCAGGGCGAGTCGAGCTTTGCCGGGCAGCCGTGCATTTTTGTGCGGCTGGCGGGGTGCAACCTGCGGTGCTCGTGGTGCGACTCGGAATATACGTTCACCGGCGGTTACAAATTATCAGAAGACGAAGTTGTGGCGGAGATCGCCAAGCTGGCTCCCGTGAAGCTGGTGGAGTTTACGGGCGGAGAGCCGCTGTTGCAGGAGCGCGAGCTGGTTCCGCTGATGAAGCGGCTACTCGGCGGCGGGTATGAGCTGATGATCGAAACCAGCGGCGAGCGCCCCGTTGAGAATGTGCCGAAAGCCGTGCATAAGATCGTGGACGTGAAGTGTCCGGGGTCGGGCGAGGCGGGGCGGTTTCGGATGACGAACCTCGCGTCGCTAACCGAGCGCGATGAGGTGAAGTTTGTAATCACCAATCGCGAGGATTATGAGTTCGCCCGCGACTTTATTCGCAACAATGCGCTGGAAAAGCGTGCGGGCGCGCTCCTGCTTTCTCCGGCCTTCTCGAAAACACCCACGCCGAAGCGCTCAACGGAAAATTGTCTGCTCGATCCGCGTGAACTCGTCGAATGGATGCTGGCCGATGGATTGGATGCCCGGCTGAGCCTGCAAATTCATAAGTACATTTGGGAGCCGCTGAAAAAGGGCGTGTGAGGACTGGCCGTCCAGGCACACGCGCCTTCGGCGCCACCATGATGGCGGCCTTTGTGGCCGCTCCCGTTGGTCGCGGGACTGGCTAGTGGATTGTGCGCGAACGGCGCTGCATATAGTCCATCAGCAGGTATTCGCCGAGGTTTTCCGGGCGGGTAAAGTAGGCTTTGCCGCGGCACATTTGCGAGACCTGATGGACGAACTGGACGAGGCTTGGGTCAGTCGCAAGCATGAAGGTATTGATCATGATGCTGGAGCGCTTGCAGCGGGCCACTTCTTCCAGCGTTTCGCTCACCACGAGCGGGTCGAGACCGAAAGCGTTGCGATAGATGCGTCCATCGTCGAGCGTGAGCGCGGAGGGTTTGCCATCGGTGATCATGACGATCTGCTTCATGTCCTTGCGCTGCGATTTGAGGATGCGCTGGGCAACGCGCAGGCCCTCGCGGGTGTTGGTGTAATGCGGGCCGACCTGGACGCGCGCGAGTTGCGAGATGGGGATTTCTTCGGCGGAGTCGTGGAAGAGGACGAGCGAAAGCGAGTCGCCGGGGTACTGCGTGCGGATGAGATGCGAGAGCGCCATGGCGACTTTCTTCGCGGGCGTGAAGCGGTCTTCTCCGTAAAGAATCATGGAATGCGAGCAGTCGAGCATGACGACCGTAGCGCAGGAGCTTTGGTACTCGCACAGATGGACGTGGAGGTCGCGGTATTCGATGTTGAACGGCAGGGTGAGTCCTTCGCGCGCGATGGCGGAGGCCAGCGTGGCGGTGGCGTCGAGGTTAAGCACGTCTCCGAATTCGTAGGCGCGGGTAGCGCCGTCGGACTCGATGCCGGTGGCCCAGTAGCGTGTGTCGTGGCGTCCGCTGGTGGCCTTGCCGAGTGAGCCGAGCAGGTCGCGCAGGGCTTTGTAGCCAAGAAAGTCGAGGCTTTTATCGGTGACTTCAAAGCGGGCTTCGCCCTGGGGCCGGCTGATTTCCCCGGGCTGTTGCTCCATGCCGCCGCCGGTCTGCGGGGACTCGGTGGAGATGAAGTTTTCCTGCTGGAGCCGGTCGAGAAGCTTGTCAATGAGCTGGTCGAGCTTGCCCTGCTCCGACAGATCGTTGATGTCCTGCTGCATTTGCTGATCGAGAAAATCACCGGACTCGAGCGCCTGGCGGATGGCTTCGCGCAGGTCGTCGAGCGTGTGGTCCTCAGATTGAAACTGCGAGTAGGGGTCCTGGAAACCGGAGTCAAGTAGATAGTCGGAGAGAGCCTGGAGCAGGTCCTCAAGGTCGATCTCGGAGGCCAGGTCGCCGGTGTATTTGGTGTAGCGAACGCGCTTCATGGGCGGTCCTAATTAAAACTGCCGCGGCGGGTGCGGCGGGATTGCCAGTCCGGATATTCGGCTTCCATGGTGACGCGCTCCTGTTTGGGCTGCTGCGGCTTTTTCTGGGCCGAAAAAGTGCGCTCCTCGCTGCGGCTCAGGCGGCGATGCGAGCACATGCCTTCGAGCAGGAATTCGGCGGCGGCGACTAGAGGTTCGGGTGCGCCGTCGGCTTCGACTCCGAGGGGCGAGAGCTTGTCAAAGAGGCCCTGAATTTCGCGGAGTTCTTCGAGAGTCTGCGCGGCGGATTTTGCATCCTCGATTTTTGTGCTGCCCCCGAGATTGAACCATTGCTCGATCTGTTGGGTATTGGTTTCGGCGAAGTATCTGTCGTAGATTTTGCCGATGGCGGCGCGGACGACTTCTTTAACGACTGCGTCGGCGCCGCGCATCTCGCCTTCGTATTCGAGTTCTAGCTTGCCGGTGATTCCGGGCAACGCGGCGTAGAGGTCTCCAACGCGGGGCAGCACCAGCGTCTCACCGTGTAACAGGGCGCGGCGCTCGGCGTTGGAGACGACCAGCTCTAATGTAGAGATGGGCAGGCGCTGGCTGACACCGCTGCGCTTGTCCACGCGCTTGTCTTAGCGGGCGGAGAAGGCGACCTGCTCGATGATTTCGCGGAGGTATTGCGGGATTTCGGTTTTCGCGTGGTCGCGCTCAGACTGGTTCCGGTCCGTCCAGGCTTCCTGCGCGGTGATGGCGAGGCCCTCTTCGAGGGTGTCGGCGTAGTGGGTGCGAATTTCCGAGCCGATGCGGTCCTTGAGCGGTGTGACGATTTTGCCGCGGGCGGTGTAGTCCTCGGGATTGGCGCTGAAGACGAGCGCGACATCGAGTTCGAGGCGCACGGGGTAGCCCTTAATCTGCACGTCGCCTTCCTGCATGATGTTGAAGAGGGCGACCTGAATTTTTCCGGCGAGGTCGGGCAGCTCGTTAATGGCGAAGAGGCCTCGATTGGCGCGGGGTAGCAGGCCGTAGTGCATGGTCAGCTCGCTGGAAAGGTTTTCGCCGCCGCGCGCAGCTTTGATGGGGTCGATGTCGCCGATGAGGTCGGCGATGGTCACATCCGGGGTGGCGAGCTTTTCAACGTAGCGCTCCTCGCGAGTCAGCCACGCGATGGGCGTGTCGCCGCCCCGCTCAGCGATGAGGGCGCGGCAGCGCTTGCAGAGCGGGCGGTAGGGATTGTCGCGAATCTCGCACCCGGCGATGTACGGCGTGTGCTCGTCGAGCAGCGCGGTGAGGGCGCGGAGGATGCGGCTTTTCGCCTGGCCCCTCAGGCCGAGCAGGATGAAGTTCTGCCGCGAGAGAACGGCGTTGACGATCTGCGGAATAACGGTGTCCTGGTAGCCGATGATGCCGGGGAAGAGGGTCTCGCCGGAGCGGAGGCGCGCGATGAGGTTGTGGCGCATCTCGTCCTTTACGGATTGCGCGGCCAGGCGGGCTTCAGAGAAGTCCTTGTGGGCGCGAAGCTCGGCGAGGGTTTGGGGCAGCTTGGGGTTGGCCATTGTTCCTCCGGGACGGCGCTGTTCTTAGATTAGACGAATCGGTCGGTGATTGATTCAATCAGCCCACCCTTCCCGCAAAAGCGGCGCGAAGGATGGGCAACCCCGGCGCACGGTCCCCACTCAAGCAAAAGGGCTTGAGTGGGCCACCTGAGAGTGGATCAGTCCTCCATTTCGAGATCGTCGAGCATGGCCTGCATCTCGCTTTGCGCGTGCTGGTTGGCTGATCGGCGTGCGGCTTCAATTCCTTCTTTCAAGCGGGCCTTGGCTTCCTGATTGCGGCGAGCCTTGGCCAACGTTTGCGCGGCCATGAAGTAGCCGGCGGCGTAGTCGGGGTGGTCCTGGTGGAGGCGGTCGAACTCGGCCAGCGAGGCCTCGGTCTCGCCGCGACCGGCGCGCTCCATGGCCAGGCCGTAGCGGGCGAAGGCGTCGGTTGGGTTCTGCGCGAGGATTTCGTTCAGCATTGCGATCTTGTCCATGGCTCTATTTTCGCGCGGCGCGGGCATTTGCTTAAAGTCGCGGGATTGCCGGACACTGGAAATAGGGCTCAGGGCTCAGGAAAGAGAGCACGATGGATTTTAATGGGCAGTCACTTCCGGTGCGCAGCGTTGCTGATTCGCAGTCGGAGATGACGGAATTGATTTTGCCGAACGACACAAACACGCTCGGGAACCTGCTGGGCGGGCGGTTGATGCACTTTATCGACCTGGTGGGGGCCATGGCGGCCTATCGCCATGCGCGCACGCACGTCGTCACGGCATCGATGGACCACATCGACTTTATCGCGCCCGTGCATGTGGGCGATTTGCTGATTTTGAAGTCATCGGTGAACCGCGCGTTCAATACGTCGATGGAAGTGGGCGTGAAGGTTTGGGTGGAGAACACGATCGCGGGGATGCATCGTCATGTTGCGTCAGCCTATCTGACGTTTGTCGCCATCGATTCGCAGGGACGGCGGGTCCCGGTACCGCAACTCAGGCCGGAGACCGAGCTGCAACAGCGGCACTTTGAAGACGCGGGGCGGCGGAGGGAGCAGCGGCAGAAGGAGCTGGAGCGCAAGCGCGCGGCGAAGCCAGCGGAAGCTGCCGTGGAAGGATCGGTTCGTCCCGGCGCGAATCGCGAATAGGACTTTTCATTTCACAATTTTTCGCTTCAACAACAAGAACGCAAACGCGGATTTGGAGTTAATCATGGCTCACGGAAATGCAACACCCCCTCACGGACGCGCAACACCACCGCCCCCGACGCCGCTCCCCGGAGTGGCCACCATCGTTGCAATCGGCTCAGGCAAGGGAGGAGTCGGCAAGACGACTGTGGCCGTGAATCTGGCCATCGCTCTGGTGAAGCTTGGATTTCGTGTGGGTCTGATCGACGGGGATGTCTATGGGCCAAATGTGCCGCTGATGCTGGGCACAACCCAGCAGCCGAGGCTGTTGACCTCGAACCGGATTGAGCCGAACGTGGCGCATGGCGTGAAGGTGATTTCGATCGGTTTTCTCTCGCCGGGAGACAAGCCGATGGTGATGCGCGGGCCGATGCTGCACCAGATCATTCGCCAGTTTTTGCAGCAGGTGGAGTGGGGCGAGCTGGATTTCCTGCTGGTCGATCTGCCTCCGGGCACTGGAGACACAGTGATTTCACTGGTGCAGACCGTCCCGCTGACCGGCGCGGTGGTGGTTTCCACGCCCTCCGATGTCGCGCTGCAGGATGCGCGCAAGGCGCTGGAGATGTTTCACCAGGTGAATGTGCCGGTGCTGGGGATTGTCGAAAACATGAGCCACTTTATCTGCCCGCACTGCCACGAGGAGATCGATATTTTTTCCAAAGGCGGCGCGGAGCGGACAGCGAAGCAGTACAACGTGCCGTTTCTGGGCTCGATTGAGCTGGACCCTGAGATTCGGCAGGGCGGCGACACGGGGTTGCCGGTCGCGCTCGGCGGGCCGGAGTCGGCGAAGGGAAAGCAGTTTTACGTGGTGGCGCGGCAGGTGGCGGAGTTGGCGCAAGCCCAGTCGGCGAAGGCCGAAAATGTGTTTGAGGTGAGCTAGTGCTTTCTCCACTCAAGCAAAAGCTGCTTGGGGGGCCACCTGGCATACTGAGTCATTCAAAAGGAGATTCATGTCAATCGACACGCTGGTGGATGCGCTTCCGAATTATGCGAAGGACCTGAAGCTGAACTACTCGACGCTGGTGCGGCAGAACACCGAGCTGGCGGAGCAGCGGCTTTGGGGCGCAGTGGTGGCCTCGGCCATGGCCACGCGCACTGCTGAGTTGACGGAGGCCGCGCTGGCCGAGGGCGCGAAGCATCTAAGCCCGCAGGCGCTGGAGGCGGCGAAATCGGCGGCCGCGATCATGGGAATGAACAATATTTATTACCGGTTTCTGCACCTCTCGTCGAATGAGAAGTACGGCACGCTACCGGCCAGGCTGCGCATGAATGCGCTGCGCACGCATGGGGTGGACGCGGTGGACTTCGAGCTGTGGTCGATTGCGGTTTCGGCCATCAACGGCTGCGGCAAATGCGTGGACGCGCATGAAAAGGTGGTGCGCGAGAAGGGTGTTTCCGAGGAGACGGTTCTTTCCATTGTGCGGATCGCCTCGGTGATCCACGCCATTGGCGGCGTGCTGGATACCGAGAGGGCGGCGGCGGCGTAAATCCTGGTTGGACACTGGACACTGGCCCCTGATTCCCTGCCCCCGGGCCTGAGGAACGAACATTCTTCGCCCGGGTTGCGTCTGTTCTGTTGCGAGATACTGTTGGGATGAGGCTGCGAATGCTTTTGCGGAAACCCTGCGCCCGGATTTCTTCTGTGCTGCCGCTTTGCGCCGTGGTTTGTCTGGCGGGATGCGGCAAGTTTTTTGTTCCGGTGAACCCTACGCCGCCGCCGAGCGGCAGCGGCAATTATTTTTATGTGGCCAACGCCTCGGCCACGGCGTCGCTGGCGGGGTTTGCCCTCAACGCAAAGGGGATGACGAACACGGCCAGCTCTCCTTACGCGCTGGGCGTAGCGCCGAGCACGCTGGCGGTGACTCCGAACGGCAAGTACATTTATGTGGGCACGTTTGGAGCGATTTATGGGTATTCGGTTGGAAGCAACGGCGACCTCAGCCTGCTGAATGGCGGGAGCGCGCTGATTACGAATATCAGCCCGTCGGTTCTGCGCGTGGACCCCTCGGGCAACTGGCTGATTGAGGCGGACGCGGCGCCGCAGGCTTTCGTTTTCTCTATCAATGTGAACACCGGGGCGCTGACGCAGCAGGGGACCCAGCTTTATCTGAGCGCGGGAGCGCCGAACCATATTGTGTTCACGCCGGGCAACGGGCTGATGTACATCGCGCTGGGCACCGGTGGAGTGCAGATCTGCACATTTGTTGCGAGCAGCGGCGCGCTGACGAAGACAGGGGTTCTGCTGCCGAAGGCGCAGGCCGGGTCGGATAACGGGCTGGCCGTTGACCCAGGCGGGAAGTATCTGTTGGTGGCGGAAACGGCGGGGAATGGTCTGCGCGTTCTTTCGATTGCGGCTTCAGGGGCACTGACCGAGATTTCCGGATCGCCGTTCAAGACGGGGCTGGGGCCGACGGCGGTGCTGGTGGACTCGACCGGCGGCTACGTGTATGTGACGAACCGGACGGACGGGACGATTTCGGCGTTTGCGCTGTCGGCGTCGGG
>JBAUHD010000100.1:0-2313 GCA_049680085.1 Acidobacteriaceae bacterium | reverse complement strand
CAGGTTGTGGACCTGTGGTTCCACTTCAGCGGCATTTCCCTGCCCTACGTCGAGCACCTCGGTACCTGGTTTCAGACCGGAAACTTCCGCGCCGGCTTCGATCTGCAACTCGACCAGCTTGCCATGGTCATGCTCCTGGTCGTAACCGGCGTCGGCTTCCTGATCCATATATATTCGGTCGGCTACATGGCGCATGAAGAGGGCTACTGGCGCTTCTTCGCCTACCTCAACCTCTTCATGTTCTTCATGCTCACGTTGGTGCTCTCGGAAAACTTCCTGCTGATGTTTGTCGGATGGGAAGGCGTGGGCCTGGCGTCGTATCTGCTCATTGGCTTCTACTACCTCAAGACCTCAGCCGCGGACGCGGGCAGAAAAGCCTTCGTCGTCAACCGCATCGGCGACTTCGGTTTCCTGCTCGCCATGTTTCTGCTGGTGCTGCACTTCGGCACCCTGAGCTTCAGCGGAGTCTTCGCGCAGGTCGCGCAGCATCCTGAATGGCAGGGCGGATTCCTCACCGCCATCGCAATTTTCCTGCTCCTCGGCGCAACTGGAAAATCCGCGCAGATTCCCCTCTACATCTGGCTACCCGACGCCATGGAGGGCCCCACGCCCGTTTCCGCGCTCATCCACGCCGCCACCATGGTCACGGCCGGCGTCTACATGATCGCGCGCACCCATGTCATCTTCAACCGCTCGCCATTTGCGCTGATCATCGTCGCCATCATCGGCGTGGCCACGGCCTTCTTCGCCGCCACCGTCGGAGTCGTGCAGACGGACATCAAACGCGTCCTCGCCTATTCCACCATCTCGCAGCTTGGTTATATGTTCCTGGCCTGCGGCGTCGCGGCTTACGCTTCGGGAATCTTCCACCTCGTCACCCACGCCTTTTTCAAGGCGCTGCTCTTCCTCGCCGCCGGCTCCGTCATCCACGCCATCGGCGGCAATCAGGACATGCGCACGATGGGCGGCCTGCGCAAAAAACTTCCTGTCACTTTCTGGACCATGACCGCCGCGGTCTTCGCCATATCCGGAATCCCGCCCTTCGCCGGATTTTTCAGCAAGGACGAAATTCTCTACGAAACCTTCCTCTCGCCCAACGGCGGCAAGATTCTCTGGGCCATCGGCCTCATCACCGCCTTCATCACCGCGTTCTACATGTTCCGGCTCTGGTATCTCACCTTCTTTGGAGAGAGCCGCGCCGAAGCGCATCAACTCGCCGAGCACGGCGCGCCCGTCCACGCCAGTTCCACCTCCACGCTGGTGCTCGAAGCCGAGCCGGAGAACCACGGCCACAATCACGCCGTTCACGAAAGCTCTTGGGTCATGCTCGTCCCGCTCATCATTCTCGGAATCCTCTCCGTCATCGGCGGCTGGATTGGCATTCCCTCGGCGCTTGGCGGGCATGATGCATTCGCGCGCTTCCTCGATCCGCTGCTCAGCCCCGGCGGAGCCGCCGAAGGCTCGAACCATCTCGCTCTCGCGCTCTCCATCGCGTCCGTACTCGTCGCCCTGGCCGGATGGCTGGCCGCGCACATCCTCTATTTTGCCAAACCCGAGTTGCCCGCCGTCTGCGCCGCACGCCTTCGCGCCCTCTACGCGCTGCTGGTCAACAAATACTGGATTGACGAACTCTACGGCGCCGTCATCGTCACGCCTCTGCTGCTCGGCTCGCGTTACCTGCTCAAGGGCGTGATTGATACCGGCGTCATCGGCGGCGCAACCTATGGCTCGGCCTACGCCACGCGCGGAGTCGGCTCGATTCTGACGCGCCTGCAATCCGGCAACCTTCGCTCCTATGCGGGATGGCTTGCGCTCGGCGCCGCCGCCGTGCTCATCGCAACCTATTTCGGATTCACCGCACATTTTCACTAAAGAGAACGCAACAGAAATTTTGGCGAACAAGAAGCTGTAACAGGGAACGTATTCGTGCTGACTGACCACATATTGACGCTCATGATCTTCGTGCCCGCCGCGGGCGCGTTCATCGTGGCGCTGCTGCCGCGCAAGACGCGGCTCATCCGCTGGTGGGCGCTCATCGTCACCATCGTGACCTTCCTGCTGACGCTGCACCTGCCCGCGCACTTCGTCTACGGGAAATCAGGCTTCCAGTTCGTCGAAAATTATTCCTGGATCGGCAGCCCGGCCATTCGCTACCACCTCGGAGCGGACGGCCTCTCCATGTGGCTGGCCGTGCTCACCGGCTTCCTCGCTATCGTCGGCGTGCTCGCGTCCTGGAAGTCCATCGAGGCCCGCAGCAAGGAATTCTACTTCTACTTCCTGCTTCAGCAGACGGCGATGCTCGGCATCTTCCTC
>JBAUHD010000099.1:0-2898 GCA_049680085.1 Acidobacteriaceae bacterium | reverse complement strand
CCCAACGACGGTCCGCGCTTCGTGTTCACCATCAACGCTGCCGGAGACGTAACTGAGGTCCGGCGCGAGGAGCGCGGCGCGGAAGCCTATGCCACAAAGATCAGCGCGACTCCCGAGCCCAATCATTTCCGGCATTACAGCCGCCAGGAAGTCATGATCCCCATGCGCGACGGAGTGAAGCTCCACGCCATCATCCTGCGCCCCACGGATACAAACAAGGCGCTGCCTTTCCTCATGCAGCGGACTCCCTATGGTGTGGACGGCTCGACCTCTGATTCCATCAACGAGCAATACACCGAGCTGGCCCGCAGCGGCTACATCTTCGTCGTGGAAGACATTCGTGGACGCTACGAGTCCGAAGGAACCTTTGTGATGATGCGTCCGCTGGCAGCGCACCATGATACGAATTCATCGGACCGCCACGACATCGACGAGAGCACCGACACCTATGACACGGTGGCATGGCTGCTGAAGAATGTTCCTGATAACAACGGGCGCGTCGGTGTGGTTGGCGTTTCCTATCCCGGCTTTCTCGCCGCCGAGGCCGGCATTGATCCGCACCCGGCGGTCAAGGCCATTTCTCCGCAGGCGCCCATGACCGATGTATGGCTCGGCGATGACTTCTTCCACAACGGCGCCTTCCGCCAGTCCTACGGCTACGACTATGTCCTGGGCATGGAGTCCAGCAAAAAGGCCACCTTCGGCAAGCTTGATGAGGACGCTTACACTTATTTTCTGAATGCCGGCTCCGCTGAGGCGGCGGGCAAAAAAGGCGGGTTGACCGACCTGCCGACCTGGAAAGCGTTTTTGACAAACCCGGCGTACGACGCCTTCTGGCAAGCGCGCGCCGTGCAGCCGCATCTGACCCAGGTCACGGTTCCCACGCTCGAGGTCGGCGGCTACTGGGACCAGGAAGACATGTGGGGGCCGCAGGCACAGTTCGCCGCGCTCAAGCCGCATGACACAAAGCACGAAGTCTTCATGGTGCTGGGGCCGTGGAATCATGGTCAGTGGGTCCACACCACGCGGCATCTGGGCCTACTGGACTTCGGCTCGGCTACCGGCGACACATTCCGGGAGCGGATCGAGGCTCCGTTTTTCGCGTATTACCTCAAAGATCGGCCGGGATTTTCGCTCAAGGACGTAGCCAGCTTCCAGACCGGCTCCGACCGCTGGATGCGCTACGATGCGTGGCCGCCAAAAGACACGGTGAAGCGAGACCTGTACTTGGGCTCGGACCACATGCTCAGCTTCGCCAAGCCGCGAAATCCGCGCGCATTTACCGAATATGTGTCAGACCCGGCGCATCCCGTGAACTACCGCAAGCGACCGATTGAGGCCACCTACGCACCAGGCGGGTCCGGCTGGTATACGTGGCTCGCACAGGACCAGCGGCCCTATGCTCGTCATCCTGACGTGGCCGTGTGGACCAGCCGCGTGCTCACCCATGACGTTACAGTGACCGGCGATGTGACGGCGGACCTCTTCGCCTCGACCTCAGGCACCGATAGTGACTGGATCGTAAAACTGATCGATGTGTATCCGACCATGCCCGATCCGTCATGTTCGCCGCAGGAGCTGGCGACGTTCCAGAAAATGAGCGGCTACCAATTGATGATCGCGGAGGAAATTTTTCGCGGGCGCTACCGTCAGAGCTTCGAGCGCCCTGAACCCATTCCGGCGAACCAGGCGGAGGAGTACAAATACAGCCTGCATGCGGCGGACCACGTATTTCGCGCCGGCCACCGCATCATGGTGCAGGTGCAGAGCACCTGGTTTCCTCTCTACGATCGCAACCCTCAGACCTTTGTGCCCAACATCATGACGGCCAAACCCGCGGACTACATCAAGGCCGACCAGCGCATTTTCGCCGACTCGCACCTGGAACTGCCAGTAGTCGAGGCCGGCAGATAGTTACGGCATGTGCGTGACGACTCCGCTCCTGGCGTCGTCAATCGAGACATGCATGCGGTCGAGCGTGGAGCCGGTCGAATAGTCCAGGTTAACTTTGGCCTGCTCCAGCTTGGTCTGCGAGGCCACGAGCGCGGACTCCGCTACGGCCAGGTCATGCTGCGACGACAACGTTTCGTAACTCGACATAGCGCCGAGCTTCTGCTGCTGCTTCGCTATGTTGAAAGTTTTTTGTGCCAGGTCGCGGGCTTTCTGCAACGCCTGCACCTGCGCTTCGGCCTGCTGCAGCGCATACTGCGCGTTGCGCACATCAAAGCGAATGCTTTTCTTCTGCTGCTCGAAGGTGATTTCCTTCTGGCGATACTCAAGCACGGCGCGGAACTGGTCAGCCTTGGCAATGCGGTTGCGCAGCGTGATGTCGAGCTTGAACCCAACCTGATATTGCGGATAGGAGTAGTTAAAGCTTTGCCGGATGGCTCCGCCGAGGCCGCCAGGCAGAGATGAGGCGCAAAGCACCGGACCAAGATCGCAGGTGGGATTCACGGGTCCGCCTTCGCCGTATCCGGCATATTGCCCGTAAAGAGTGAGCGAGGGCAGCAGCTCATTCTTGATGCTCTTGAGGCTGTTCTGCGCGTTTTCCATTGCAATCTGGTCCATCGAAACATCGGGCCGGTTCTTTTCCGCTTCCGTGATCAGTTGGTCGATGGACTCGCCGGCGTTCGTATCCGGAAGACCGTGGCGGTCGAGTGGAACCACGGGCATATCGGCAATGGACGAGTCGATGGTCTTGGTCAGCGCGTTTTTGATCAAAAGCTCGTTCAGCTTCAGAGTGGCCTTGGCCACGGTGAGGTCGCCCAGGCTGGTGGCCACGGCGGACTGATCTTTCATCACCTGCATGGCGGGAATGTTCTGAAGCTCAAGCTGTTTCTGGTCGTCGCTCAGCGTTTCATTCGCGAAGTCCAGCGAACGCTGCTTCACCTGCACGTC
>JBAUHD010000098.1:0-6445 GCA_049680085.1 Acidobacteriaceae bacterium | reverse complement strand
GGCGGGCTTGAGCAGCGGCGATGCGTCCATCAGCGCCTGCGCCGGAGGGCCGGAGACGGCCCAGTGCGCGAAGATGACCTGAAGCCTTTCGGCGGCCTCAGCGTCCTGATCGGCCAGATATTTGCTCACCAGGACTTTCATCCCATGCAACGACGGCGGGTCGGGACGCACGGCGTCCACCAGGTGATCCATGGGGGTGAGCTGGGTGGGGTGCTGCATCTCGTAGATCTGGTCGAATCCAGCGGGCTGCAGAACACTGGCGAGAATGCGCAGCGGTTCGATGGCCGTCGTGCCGGCGAGCGCGCGCAATCCTACATCTTCGTTGGATATCTGCGTGAGGCCGACGGCTTCGAGGCGCAGGTTTTCGACCCAGAGGCGGCGGTACATGTCGTCCACGTTGTTGACGCTCTGCGGCGACCACAGGCGCTCGGCGATGGCGGCGGAGCGCGGCCATATCCGCGAGTCGACACTGCGCGGCGAGACGTGCTCGCTCCACATGCAGACTTCGCCGCCCAGGATGCGGGATTTTTGCTCCGACGTCAAATTGCTGTCGGCGGGCAGCGGATCGACCAGATAGTGCTGACCGGCGGATTGCATTTGATCGAGGTAGTATCCAGCCGCGAGAATGCCTTCGTAGCCCTGCTTTGCGCTGGCCGCCAGCGAGTCGAAGCCGCGCCACGACTCGATGACGGCATCTTTCGAGAGGCCGGGGGAGAAAATTTCGTCCCAGCCGACCATGCGCTTGTCGTGCTTCTTGAGAATCGGCAGCAGTTGCTGGTTGAAGTAGGTTTGCAGACCCGCGGTGCCGTGCAGATCGTGTTTCTTCATGAATTCCTGAATGCGCGGGCTGTTCTTCCATTCGACGCCATTGTTCTCGTCGCCGCCGATGTGCATGTAGGGGTCGGGAAAGATGGCGGCCATTTCTCCGATGAACTTATCGAGGAACTCGTAGGTGCTTTTGCGCGTCGGGTCCATGACGGGATCGAAGATGCCGAACTCGCGCTCAATCTCGAATGGGCCGGGGCCGCTGGCCAGATCGGGATAGCCGACCATCCAGGACTGCGCGTGGCCGGGCATATCGAATTCCGGAACCACGCGGATACCGCGCGCGCGGGCGTAGGCCACGATTTCGCGGGCCTGGTCCTGTGTGTAGAAGAGGCCGTCGGAACCCATTTCGGTGAGTTTTGGGAAGACTTTGCTCTGGATGCGGAAGCCCTGATCGTCGGAGAGGTGCCAGTGGAAGACGTTGAGCTTAACGGCGGCCATTCCATCCAGCGTGCGCTTGATGACCGGAATCGGCTCGAAGTGGCGGCTGACGTCGATCATGAGGCCGCGCCAGCGGAAGCGCGGCGAGTCCTGAATGGAGACGGCGGGAACGAAAAAGCCGGAGCCGTCGTTCTGCACCAGTTGCAGAAAAGTGGTGAGGCCGCGCATCGCGCCCACATCGGTTGCGGCTTTCAGGTGCGCGCCGGAGGATGTTACGTCGAGGGAATACGTCTCGTTTTCATCGAGGCTCTGGACGGCTTCCCCGGGGCCATCGACGGTGATGAGCAGGGTTGCGGATTTGGCGGCAGATGGCGTGCGGGCGATCTGGATTCCGCTGTGGTCCTCAAGCCGGAGCAGCATTCGGGAAATGGCGTTGTCCAGTCGCGCATCGTGGAAGCTGTCCGTGGCGGCGGTGAAGGAGGTGCTGAGCGGCAGGTCGCCGGACTGGACGGAGAGATGCGCAGGCTCGGGCATCAGCGTGTTGACGAAGGCGTGGTCGGCTTGACCCATCGCGGTAAGAGCGCCCGCGCCTGTAAAAAGAGCGCCCGTGAGCAAAGCAAGCATAGTCCGTCGCAGCATCCTGATTGTCCCTCAGTTCACAAAGTTAGTCCCCTGCAAGTTTTGTATGGTTGTCTAGACGTGTCAAGTTCAAAGTGGGCTTATCGCGCGTGTTTCGCCTCAAGCTCCACCCAGCGGTTGACGAGCGTATCGACCGTCTGCTGTGCGGCTTCGGCTTCGGCCAGCGCGGTCTGGAGACGGCCGGCGTCGGTGGCGACGGCGGAGTCTTGCAGCGCGGCGCGAGCGTGGCTTAACGCCTTTTCGGCTTCGGCGATGCGCTCTTCAATCGTGGTCCATTCGCGGGCTTCCAGGTAGGACAGCTTTTTCTTCGCAGAGGTCTGCGGGGTGGGCTCAGGCTTTGCTTCGGTGGCGCGTGCGGGCTTCTTTAATTGTTCGCGGTCCTGTAGCCATGCTTCCCATTGCGGGTAGTCGGCGAAGGTGGCGGCGTTGCCTTCGCCGTCGAGCCCGATGACGATGTTGGCTACGCGGTCGAGCATATAGCGGTCATGCGTGACGAGGACGAGCGCGCCGGGATATTCGAGCAGGGTTTCTTCGAGGATTTCGAGCGTGGGGATGTCGAGGTCGTTGGTCGGTTCGTCCAGCAGGAGCAGGTCAGCGGGTTGCAGCATGAGCTGCGCGATGAGGACCCGGGCACGCTCGCCTCCGGAGAGGCGCGAGACGGGCTGGTTGAGCTGCTCGCCCGTGAAGAGAAATCGCGCGGCCCACGAGGCAACGTGAATGACGCGGTCCTGATACACGATGGAGTCGCCGTGGGGCGCCAGCGCGCGGCGCAGGGTCTGGTTTTCGTCGAGTTGGCGGTCCTGCTCGAAGTAGGTGATGCGGAGATTGGTGGCGCGCTGGACGGTGCCCGACGCTGGCTCAAGCTCTCCGGTGAGCAGACGCATGAGCGTGGTTTTGCCGCTGCCGTTCGGGCCGACGAGGCCCACGCGCATTCCGGCGACAAGGTTAAAGCCGAGGTCTTGAAAGAGCGGCCTGCCTTCGATGGAGTAACTGAGATTTTCCAACTCAACGAGGCGTTTGGTCTGGCGTCCCGAGGCGGTGAAGTCGAAGCCGGCGGTCGCGGTGCGGGTGCGCGTGTTCACATCGGCAAGTTCGGCGATGAGGCGGTTGGCGTTGTCGATGCGTGCCTTGGCCTTGGTGGCGCGAGCTTTGGGGCCGCGGCGCAGCCATTCCTTTTCGATGCGGACCCGGTTTTCGAGCGCGTCCTGATGGCGGGCCTGCGCGTGGAGAAATTCTTCCTTGGCTTCAAGGAACCGGCTGTAATTGCCGCCGGTGCGGAACATTCCGCCGGGGTAGGCGCGGTCGAGTTCGGCGACCTGCGTGGTGGTGTTTTCGAGGAAATATCGGTCGTGGCTGATGAGGACGACGGCGAAGGGCGCGGAGGCGAGCAGAGTTTCGAGCCATTCGATTCCGGCGAGGTCGAGGTGGTTGGTGGGCTCGTCGAGCAGCAGCAGGTCGGGGCCCTGCACCAGGGCTTCGGCGATGGCGAGGCGCTTCTTCCAGCCTCCGGAGAGCGCGGCGGCCTCGGCTTGAAAATCAGTAAATCCGGCCAGGCCGAGAGTCGCGCGCAGCCGCTGCTCCCAGTCCGGTTCAGGCACGCGGGCGCGCCGCAACGCGGCTTCAAGGACGGCGCGGAGGGTGAGTGCGGAAGGGAACTGCGAGTCCTGCTCGACGTAGGCCATGCGCAGGCGTTTGCGCGGCGTGATCTGGCCGGAGTCGGCGTCGATTTCCCCCGCGAGCATTTTCAGCAGCGTGGTTTTGCCGCTTCCGTTGGGGCCGATGAGCCCGATGCGGTCGCCTTCATTGACGGTGAAGGAGACTTCGCGGAAGAGCGCGGTCGCGCCGAAGGACTTGGTTACGGACTGGGCGTTGAGCAGGAGGGCCAAAGATATGTTCCAGCTATCGCGACGAACGCTTCTTCGCGGTTTTGAATGCGCCGCGTTGATCGCGCGCTCCGTGGAAAATGTGAACAACGTCGACTGTGAGTCGCGCGATTCGGTAGTAGATGAGATACTCACCCGCCGGAAAACTCCTCATTCCCGGAGCAATTTCAGAAGCTGTTCTTCCGGCCTTCGGAAACTCACCTATGATCCAAAAGCGTTCGGTAATGCTGTCAACGAGCCGGTCGGAGGTTTGCAGCCCAACGCGTTGGGACCAATAGACGAATATCTCATTAAGGTCGCGTTGCGCGGCCGCCATCACCCGAAAACGCATTACCGTTTGGCCGTCTCGCTCAGCAGCTTTCTGCCTTGCGTTTTCACCTGCTCAGCAAGTTGTTTAAGGCCATCGCGACCGTCGTAGATGGCGTAGTTCCCGGCGTGGAGATCCGCCAGCCCCTCAAGAACCCGGCCACGAATGGAATCGAGTTGCGCCTGCGTCAAGTTTGAAAGAATATCTTCCGCCGTGGGTTTCGCGAGACGGACTGCGCGCTCGTCCTCTTCTTCCATGCGGCGCAGAGCATCACGAACCACTTCGCTGGCGTTGTTGTAGCGTCCGCTTTTTACTTTGCGTTGCACATAGCCCGCGAGATGGCCCGTCATCGATACATTCATTTGACCCATGGCTACCCTCCGCTTCCAGTATATCAATCTTTGACATTCAGCGCGCCGAGGCCGTTGCCGTCAAATACTCCTCATACGGCCCCTTGAAATCCTCAATCGCCTCGTGGTCGAAGTGCCAGATGCGGGTGGCCACTTCTTCGATCAGGTCGTGGTCGTGGGTGACGAGCAACACGGTTCCCTCGTAGCGCTGGAGCGCTACGTTGAGGGCGTTGATGGATTCGAGGTCGAGGTGGTTGGTGGGCTCGTCGAGGATGAGGATGTTGGGCTTCTTCATCATGAGCTTGCAGAAGATGAGCCGCGCGGTTTCTCCGCCGGAAAGCGCGGAGGTGGGTTTGAGTCCTTCTTCGCCGCGGAAGAGCATCTGGCCGAGGATGCCGCGGATGTCCTCTTTGACCGCCTGCGGGTCGAACTGGTGCAGCCAGTCGGCGACGTTCATGCCGTGCTCGATGACGCCGGTCTGGTCCTGCGGGAAGTAGGCGATGTTCGCTTCGTGTCCCCACTTGATGGTGCCCGCGTCCAGCGCGAAATTCTTCTCGGCGTCATCGGGCGAGGCGGAGAGCAGCGATTTAATCAGCGTGGACTTGCCGGCTCCGTTGCGGCCCATGAGCGCGATTTTTTCCCCGCGCATGACGGTCGCTTCAAAGTTGGCGATGACCTGCTGGTCGCCGTAGTTCTTGCTCACGCCCTGAAATTCGAGCGCGGTTTTGCCGGAGGGACGGTTCTGATCGAAACGGATGTAGGGGCGCGCGATGTTGGAGCGGGCCAGCTCGGTGGTTTGCAGGCGCTCGACTTCCTTTTTGCGGCTGGTGACCTGGCTGGAGCGGGTTCCGGCGGCGAAACGGGCGATGAACTCGTTGAGCTGCGCGATTTTTTTCTCGCGCTGCTCGTTCTGCGATTCGAGCCGGGAGCGAATCTGCGTTTTCGCCATCACCATGTCGTCGTAGCCGCCGGTGTAGGTGATGATGGTCTGGTAATCGATATCGGCGATGTGGGTGCAGACGCTGTTGAGGAAATGGCGGTCGTGCGAGATGGTGATGAGCGTGCCTTCGAAGCGGACGAGAAAGTCCTGGAGCCAGTGGATGGAGTCAAGGTCGAGGTGGTTGGTGGGCTCATCGAGCAGCAGCGCCTGCGGCTTGCCGAAAAGCGCCTGTGCCAGCAGCACGCGGACCTTCTGGCCGCCCTGCAGCTCGCTCATTTTGCGTTCGTGAATCTCGTCGGGAATGTCGAGGCCCTGGAGCAGAATGGCGGCGTCGCTCTCGGCGGTGTAGCCGTCCTCTTCGCCAACAATGCCCTCAAGCTCGCCGAGTCGCATCCCGTCGGCGTCGGTCAGCTCAGATTTGGAATAGATCGCGTCGCGCTCTTCCAGCGCGGCCCAAAGCGGCTTGTTGCCCATGACGACGGTGTCGATGACGCGATAGGCGTCGAAGGCGAACTGGTCCTGGCTGAGCACGCCGATCTTCTTCGGGCGCACCATGTCGCCCTTCTGCGCGTCAAGCTCGCCGGTGAGGACCTTCATAAATGTCGATTTACCGGCGCCGTTGGGGCCGGTAAGCCCGTAGCGGCGACCCGCGATGAAGGTAACGGTTACGTCTTCAAACAAAATTTTCGCGCCATAGCGCATGCTTACGTTGCTGACTGAAATCATTGAATTCCTGGAGTATGGGGTTGCGGAACCGCGCGAGGCGGACGGGAACTGCTGTTCTTATTGTAACGGGGAAAGTCCGCTACCGAATGAAGAGCAGAATGATCTGGTTGGTCGCCAGCGCGGAGACATAGGCCAGCGCGGTCATGTACGTAAACTGGATGGCCGGCCACTTCCAGCTATTGGTTTCGCGCTTCACGATGGCGAGCGTGGATGTGCACTGCATGGCGAAGGCGAAGAAGACGACCAGGGCCATCGCTCCGCCGAGCGTGAGGTCGTGGCGCAGGGCGGCCTGAAGGCCGAGAGACTGCGTGGCGGGATCGGCGCCGTAAAGCGTGCCGAGCGTGCCGACGATGACCTCGCGCGCGACCACCGAACTCAACAGCCCAATGCCGAT
>JBAUHD010000097.1:0-2592 GCA_049680085.1 Acidobacteriaceae bacterium | reverse complement strand
TCCACCTCTACTATGACCAGCAGGGGCATGGGACGAGCGAGGAAACAGCGCTCGTGCAGGAGCTCAGCTCGAGCGATAACGGCCAAACCTGGACCAAGTCGACGCAGATGTTTGATCATCCCGGCTTTTATCTGCGCGACCCTCTGGTGGTGTTCAACGACACCTGGATCTTCCCGATGTATCAGGAAAGGAGCGGCGGAATTGCCTCTGGCACCTCGAGCAAAGACTATGCCCTCGTGAGAATCTCCAAAGATCAGGGGAAGACATGGACCTCGTGCGATGTGCCGATGTCAGACGGTCTCGTACAGATGAGTGTAGTCAAACTGTCCAACAAGCGCTTGATTGCGTTCTTTCGCAGCCGCTACGCGGATTGGATCTACAAGAGCAGATCGAGCGACGGATGCCACTGGAGCGGGCCTCTTCGGACGTCATTGCCTAACAACAATTCGTCGATTCAGGCTCTGCGGCTTCAGGATGGCCACATCGTCATGGTGTTCAACAACGCCCAAGCAAGAACAATCCGAGGAAGACCGACCGAGGGATCGCGCAAGGTACTTTCGATTGCATTATCCACTGATAATGGCAGGACCTGGCCCTGGATACGCGATGTTCAGGCCGGAAACTATCCTCCAGAATACGACGACCATGAGAGCCAGGAATATTCATATCCGTCAGTGGCCCAGACCCCTGACGGGATGCTTCAGATGGCATTCACTTTTCGCAAGGAGACAATCAAATATATGACCTTTGACGAGCAGTGGATCAAAAATGGCTCCACAGTAGGAAATCAGATCGGCGTCGACAACAACTATTAACTTTGCGAGCCTCAGTCTGGGGAAGCCTGACCATGCGAATTCCAATTGTCCTACTTGCGGTGCTGCTGCTGGCTCCGTGCCCGTTGCTTACCGCACAGCACCCGGTGACTGTGCAGGTGGAGATTGACGGGCAGGCGCCCGAGCATCCATTCCCGCATTTTTGGGAGGAGATGTTTGGCTCCGGCCGCGCCACCCTTTCCCTTCGTGCCGGCTACCGCCGTGATCTGCGGCAGGTAGCCAGCGCGACGGACTTCCGCTATGTGCGCTTTCACGGAATTTTCGATGATGATACAGGTTTCTACAGCGAAGCCGATGGCGGCAAGCCAACATACAACTATTCCTATATAGACCAGATCTACGACTACCTGGTGGCTCAACACATTCGCCCCTTTGTGGAACTGGATTTCATGCCGCGGCAGCTTGCTTCGGCTGATAAAACCAATGGGTTCTGGTACCGGCCGAATGTTTCGCCGCCAAGGGATTGGAACACCTGGGCCGACATGGTACAGCACTTCGTTCAGCACCTCGTGAATCGGTATGGGAGTGACGAGGTGGAGCACTGGTACTTTGAAGTGTGGAATGAACCGAACAGTAATTTCTGGGCGGGTAATCCGCGGGAACCGACCTATTATCATCTCTACGATGTAACGGCGCGCGCCGTAAAGGGAGTCGACAGTCATCTTCGCGTTGGCGGGCCTGCTACATCCAAAGTTGCGTGGGTCTCAGACTTTATTCGGCATTGTGCCCAGCAGGGCGTGCCTGTGGATTTTGTCTCTACCCACGTTTACGGCAGTGACAAGGCGGAATCCATTCTTGGTAGCGGGCGGAATGTGGGCCGAAAAGATCTGGTCTACCAGGCCGTGCGAAAGGTGCGTAACGAGGTCAGGGCGTCTTCCATGCCCAATCTGCCGATCATCATCAGCGAGTACAACGCCAGCTCTAATTCTGAGTCGGACGTGACTGATTCGGCCTTTGTCGGGCCATGGCTGGCCAACACCATCCGGCAGTGTGACGGGCTGGTAAAGCTTATGTCGTTCTGGACATTCTCGGATGTATTCGAGGAGCAAGGCATCATCGACAAACCTTTTGATGGCGGCTTCGGACTGATTGCCGAAAGGGGCATTCACAAAGCATCATTCAATGACTTTGCCTTGCTGCACAAGCTTGGTACTGATCGTCTGGAGACGGGAGGACACTCGACCATTGTCACGCGCCGGCCCGACGGGAGTTTGGCGATCGCAGTTTGGAACTATGCACCGCCGGGGGAAGCGGGACAGACCGAAAGGGTCGAACTCTCGTTCAAAAATGTCCCTGGTGCGAAGCGGGCGATCGTGTGGGTGGTGGATGCTGATCATGGTTCACCACTCGAAACCTGGAAGGCAATGGGAAGTCCGAGTTTCCCTACGCGTGAACAAATAGAAATCCTGCGCCAGGCGGGGAATCTGCCTGCGCCTCAAATACTGCCACTCACGCATGATGGATCCAATTTGTCCATCACGCTGAACGCCCATGCTTTGGCGGTCGCCGAGGTCAGGTGATATGCATGCAAGCGTGCATGGTATGCAACAAGCATGATTATGCCTTGCTGAAAGCAGCCTCTTGTTGTAGAGAAGTATCGATCGGACAAGCCAGTAGATCGATCGAACATTGTGCGAACTAGCGAGTCAAAGGAGAAAGCATTGGTTACGGTGAATAGCCGTGGTTATCGAATCAACAAGGTTCCTGTTGTCGGTATTTGTCTCGATGGCACGGAGCCCGCTTATCTGGAGGCGTCCTC
>JBAUHD010000096.1:0-2227 GCA_049680085.1 Acidobacteriaceae bacterium | reverse complement strand
GCAGCGAGGAGGGATCGGCCTCCTGCGCTTCGACATTGATGGCCTCGTAGCCCCAGATGGCGTCCATGATGACGGGGCTGTAGAGCCGCGCCGGGTTGGCCCGCGAAAAACCCGCGTTGCGGTCGCCTGACCACTGCATGGGAGTGCGCACGCCGTTGCGGTCGCCGAGATAGATGTTGTCGCCCATGCCGATTTCGTCGCCGTAATACAAGATGGGCGTGCCGGGAAAAGAAAAGAGCAGGCTGTTGAGCAGCTCGATGCGGCCGCGATTGTTGTCCATCAGCGGCGCAAGACGGCGCCGGATGCCTACGTTGATCCTCATGCGCGGATCGACGCTGTAGGCCAGATACATGTAGTCGCGCTCGTCGCCGGTCACCATTTCCAGCGTCAGCTCGTCGTGGTTGCGGAGAAACAGCCCCCACTGGCAGCTCGCGGGAATCTCCGGCGTCTGCGCCATGATGTCGGTGATGGGCAACCGGTCCTCCTGGCTGAGGGCCATGTAGATGCGGGGCATGAGCGGGAAATGAAAGGCCATGTGGCATTCGTCCGCATCGCCAAAATAGGGACGCACGTTGGCCGGAGGTTGATTGGCCTCGGCCAGCACCATCCGGTTTTCGTAGCCTTCGTCAATGGCCGCGCGCATGGCTTTGATCGCCACGTGGGTTTCGGCGAGGTTCTCGCAGTTGGTTCCGTCCCGCTCCACGAGATAGGGCACGGCGTCCAGACGCAGCGCATCGACGCCCATGTCCAGCCAGAAGCGCAGCACCTTGAGCACTTCCTCCAGCACCCGCGGGTTGTCGAAATTCAGGTCCGGCTGATGCGAGAAAAAGCGGTGCCAGTAGTAGGCCTGCGCCACCGGATCCCAGGACCAGTTGGACTTTTCCGTATCGGTGAAAATAATGCGCGCGTCCTTGTAGCGCTGGTCGGTGTCGCTCCAGACGTAGAAGTCGCGTTCGGGCGAGCCATGCGGGGCGTTTCGCGCCGTCTGAAACCACGGGTGCTGGTCCGAGGTATGGTTCACCACCAGCTCAATCATCACCTGCAGGCCGCGCTCGTGCGCCACAGTCAGAAACTCGCGAAAATCCTCGAGCGTACCGTAGCTGGGATGAACGTCCATGTAGTCGGCGATGTCGTATCCGTCATCGCGCAGCGGCGAAGGAAAAAACGGCAGCAGCCAGACACAGGTCGCGCCCAGCTCAACAATGTAGTCCAGCTTCTCGATCAGGCCCTTGAAGTCGCCAATGCCGTCGTGATTGCTGTCGGCAAAGGCCTTGACGTGCAGCTCGTAGAAAATCGCATCCTTGTACCACAGCGGATCAGCCGCGCTTCCTGCTTTGCGCTTTTTTGCCGCCGTGCCGGCTTCCATGGTTTCCGGTTCCACGTTTCAGGCCCCGCCTTCCCAATTGAAAAATACATTGTTCAGAGACTCGGCGAGCGCCGGATGCGCGAGAGTCGCATCACGCAATGCCGTGTAGGTCAACCCGCCCATCATCGCAATCTGAATGGCGGACATCAACTCGCCGCCTTCAATGCCGAGGACCGCCGCGCCCAGAATCCGCTCCGTCTGCGCGTCCACGATGATTTTTATGAAGCCGCGAGTCTCGTCCATCTCCAGCGCCCGCGCTACAGAGGTCATGGGCATTTTTGCCACGCGAATGCTGCGCCCCAGCCGGCGCGCCTCGTTTTCGCTGAGTCCCACGCGACCGAGCTGAGGATCGATGTAGACGGTGTAGGGCACGAATCTTCCTCGCGTGGTCCGGCTCTCGCCGTCGAGCAGATTGGTTTTCACGATGCGGTAATCGTCGTAGGAAATGTGCGTGAACGCGGGTCCGCCCTTTACGTCGCCGAGTGCGTATACTCCATCGACGCTTGTCTCCAGGAATTCGTTCACCTGCACGTACCCGCGCTGGTCCGTCGCGATGCCGGCGGATTTCAGCTCCAGGGCCTCCGTATTCGGAACCCGCCCCACCGCCAGCAGCAGATGCGATCCCTTCACCGCGCGCGTCCCATCCCGCGCCTCCACCTGCAACTCAACCGCCCCGCTGGCTTTTGTTGTGTTCGCGTTCAGCAGAACTTCAATTTGGTCTTCTTCCAGAATTTTTTTGACTTCGGCGGCGATGTCTTCATCCTCGCGGTCGAGAAGCTGCTTGCCTTTGTGGATCACGGTGACGCGGCTGCCGAAGCGGCGAAACATCTGCGCAAACTCCAGTCCGACGTAGCCGCCGCC
>JBAUHD010000095.1:0-2497 GCA_049680085.1 Acidobacteriaceae bacterium | reverse complement strand
TCTCCCCACCTGCCGGTAAAATCACAAGCAGCGGGCCGACGTAGCTCAGTTGGTAGAGCAGCTGATTCGTAATCAGCAGGTCAACGGTTCAAGTCCGTTCGTCGGCTCCAGCAAATGCCCCAAAAGTCGCCGCCAGTGAGCCAGTTCACATCCCAACCTCGCAATCCACGCAGCGGAATCTCTGTGTCCTCTGTGGTGAGTTCTTTCCGCGGTTGGTCAGGAGGACCACATTACCATTTACCATGCGGGCCGTCTTGACAAATTAGATTCGTACCTGTTTATCCACGGATATTTCCCTTTCGCCCCTTGTTCGCGCGGCGTAAGCATCGCATAATCAGTGCAGTTGTAAACGACGGTACGTTTGCGAGCACACAGCACAGTGACCCGATATAACCGTCAGGATGTTTTGCGGATTCTTCGCATTCACGCGCGCCAGCTTCAGGCATGGGAGCGCGCGGGCTTAGTCGCCTTCTCAGAAAACTATGGATTTGAGGACCTGGTGCAGCTTCGCAAGCTGCGCGACCTGTGCGCCACGCGCCTCTCCGCCGCCAGCATCCAGGCCAGCGTCAGCGCCATGCGCGCTGTCTCCGGCATGGCCAACCCATTGCTTGAGGCAAGCACGGCGCGCAAAGGCTCGCGGCTCGTCTTCCGCCATTCGGGCGCGGTCATGGAGCCCATCGCGAGGCAGTTCGTCTTTGATTTTGAAGCGCGGCAGCAGCCGGCCAACGTCGAATTGTTCCGACTGTCTCCCACGCAAACGGACTCCTGGATTTCCGAGGAATTCATGGAGGCGGTGCATTGCGAGGAGGCGACAAAAACCCGCGAGGCCGCCGTGCTGTACGAGAGCATCCTCGCCCGCAATCCGCGCCACGCTCCCTCGGCCATCAATCTTGGAACCATTCTGTACAACCAGGGCGAATTTCCCCGCGCCGAGCAGATGTACCGCCAGGCCGTGGACTCGGACCCGAACTACGCGCTGGCCTACTTCGACCTGGGCAACGTGCTCGATGAATTGCAGCGCCTGCCGGAGGCGGTCGAGGCGTATCGCACGGCCATTCGGCTAGTTCCGAAATACGCGGACGCCCACTACAACCTGGCGCTCGCCTGGGAGCGGCTGGACCAGCGGCGCAGGGCCTTGCGGCACTGGGAACTCTACCTGAAGCTCGACCCCGCGGGCCCGTGGGCCAACCACGCGCGCGACCAGGCGAAGAAAATCCTGAATCGGGAAAAGCTGGCGATTGTTTGGCGCAAAGCCGCGGCCCGGTAACGGGTGAGCCTGGATTCACGGTTCCGAAAATGGCGAGAGCCGCGGGATGTAATCGGCGGGCCTGGATCCCTCCCTATGTAAGGAATAACTCTATATAATGTAAGGAGGGGTCGTTATGCCCAGCACTTCCCATGACTCGTCCACGACAGTTGAAGCCACCGTTACTTCTAAAGGCCAGGTCACCCTGCCCAAGGAGCTGCGGAAACGCCTCGGCATCCATAAGGGCAGCCGCATCCGGTTCAACATCCCCTCGACAGGCGCCGTCAAGGTTGAGCCTGTCCGATACAAGATCCGTGATCTATGGCGGATAGCTGATGACGGCGGGAAGTCCGAAGGCATCATGTCTTTTGAGGAAATGAATGAGGCGAAGGCGCGGAGACGACCGTGATGATTGCCGCGGACACGAACGTCTGGGCGCGGGCCTACCTGAACGATGATGAGGCGCAGGCCAGGAAAGCGCGCAACGCGATCGAGGCGGCATGCTCGAACGGCGGACTGTTTGTTCCTCTCATCGTTCTGGCGGAACTCTATTGGGTGCTCAAAAGCAAATGGACGAGGGAGAGAGTTCTCGATACCATCGAACACCTTTTGGAGACGGATGGCGTTATTGCTGAATCTCCGACCCTTGCCGCCGATGCGTTGCAAGAATCCCGCGCCACAGCGGCTGGATTCGCCGATCTCCTGATCGCGCAGGTCTCCTTTGCTGGCGGAGCAGGCGAAATCATCACCTTTGACAAAGCCTTTGGAAGGTTGCCGCATGCTCGCCGTTTGAGTTGAATTTTGCTATTGGCTCGAAGGACATTGTTTTCGATCACCCGTGCGCAACTCCCCGAAAATAGCTCCCAAGTCAAGCCGTCTCAGAAGTTCCCAAAATCCAATATTTACAAAATTGCCGTAAAATTTTCAGTTGCGCAAAGGAGCCGCGATGCTGTCCGATGAACCCACCCTCGCCACCCCCCTGACACGCCTCAGCGAGGATGAGCAGCTTTTTCGATCCACCATTCGCGACTTCGCGCGAGAGACCATTGGCCCGCTGGTGCGGCAAATGGACGAGGAGCAGCACTTCGCCCCGGAACTCCTGACACAGATCTTCGGCCTCGGCCTCATGGGCATTGCCATTCCCGCAGAGCATGGAGGGTCGGGCGGAACGTTCTTCGACGCCATTCTCGCGGTCGAAGAAATCTCGGCGATCGATCCCTCGGTCGGCGTCCTGGTGGATGTGCAGAACAC
>JBAUHD010000094.1:0-2134 GCA_049680085.1 Acidobacteriaceae bacterium | reverse complement strand
GCAGACGGCGGGGCGGGGGCGGGGCGCGCATAACTGGGCGTCTCCGCCGGGCTCGGGCTTGTATGTGAGCGTGCTGCTGCGCCCGGCCATTGCGCCCGCCGACGCGGTGTGGTTTTCGCTGGCGGCGGGGCTGGCGGTGCGCGAGGCGGTGCGGAGACTTACGTCGCTCGAATGCGATTTGCGCTGGCCGAATGATCTGCTGCTGGGGGGGAGAAAGTTCTGCGGCATTCTGACGGAGTTGAACGCCGAGGCTACGCGGGTGCGGCATCTGGTGATCGGGATCGGCATCAATGTGCATCAGCCGCGATTTCCGGAGGAGCTGGGCGCGATTGCGACCTCGCTGCACATGGAAACGGAACGCGACTGGCCGCGCCAGGAGCTGCTGGCCTTTGTGCTGCAAGCGCTGGAGGGCGAGGTGGCCGCGCTGACCGCGCCCGGCAGGCTTGGGGAGGCCACGGCCGAGATTCTGGCGCGGCTGGAGGGGGCTTCCACATGGATTCGCGGCAAACGTGTTTATGTGGACGAGATGGAAGGCTATGCCGGCGTGACGGAGGGGCTGGACGCGCGCGGGTTTTTGCGGGTGCGCGCCGCGGACGGGCTGCGCACGGTATTTTCCGGCGGAGTGAGAGAAGAGAAATCAAAACGGTGATGGAATGCTGCTAGCGCTGAATGTGAACAACACGAATACGGTGATTGCGCTTTATCCGATGCACAACGGGCACACCGGAGAGTTGCGCAGCACGTGGCGCATCAGCTCGCGGCAGGCGCAGACCGCCGATGAGTACGGCATCCTGGTGCGGAACCTGCTGCAAGGGGAAGGCATCGGCAGCAAGGACATTACGGGGATCGTGATTGCCTCGGTGGTGCCGCCGATGGACTGGATTCTGCGCCAGTTCTGCGAGCGATATTTTGGCCAGAAGCCCTTGTTTATTGAGCCGGGCGTGAAGACGGGCATGCCGGTGCGCACGGACAATCCAGGCGAGGTGGGCGCGGACCGCATTGCCAACTGCGTGGGCGCGTTTGAGCAATACGGCGGGCCGTGCGTGGTGGTGGACTTCGGCACGGCGACGAATTTTGATGTGGTCTCGGCGAAGGGGGAATTTCTGGGCGGAGCCATTGCGCCGGGGCTCACGATTTCCGCGGAGGCGCTGTTTGCGCGGGCGGCGCGATTGCCGAGAGTGGAGATTCGGCGTCCGGTGAAAGTGATCGGGACGAGCACGGTGGACAATCTGCAGATCGGGTTGTTTTACGGTCACGTGGGGTTGGTGGACAGCATTCTTGAGCGCATGATCGGCGAGCTGGGACCGGAGACTATTTGCGTGGCCACGGGAGGGCTGGCGCACCTGATCGCGGGCGACTCGAAGCATATTGCGCACATCAACGACACGCTGACGCTGGAGGGGCTGCGGATTATTTACGAGCGGCACCGCAGCGCGCGCGCGCGGACGCACACGGACGACTCCGCCGCGAAGGCCTGACGCGCGTGGACAACTACTTCAACTACTTCACGGAGATCGAAGAGCGGTTCCAGCAGCGGCGGGGGTCGATTCTGCTGCTTTCCACGCTGGACTGGGCGCTGATTGAGACGTGGCGCGCGGCGGGGAGTCCGCTGGAAGCCGCGCTGCGCGGCATTGATGACGCTTTCGACAAACATGAGGCGCGGCAGCGGCGCGGGCGGATGCGCGCGATCAACGGGCTGGCCTGGTGCGCGCAGGCGGTGATGGAAGCCGTGGAGGCGATGAAGGAAGCGTCGGTGGGGGCGCAGGCGGCGGGCGCGGGTTCGGAGGTTGCTCCGGGATTTGAGCATGAGCGGGTTGCGGCGCATTTGAACCGCTGCGCGGGCGAGCTGGAGCGGGTGGAGGGCGGCGGGGTGGTGGCGCAGATCGCAGAGCAGGCGGCCGCTCGACTGCGGGAGTTGGCGCTGGCTCCACAGAATCTTGAAGAGCTGGAGCGCAGCCTTACGGTGATGGAAGAAAAATTGTTCAGCGCGCTGATGATGACGGCTCCGGATGCGGAGATGATTGCGCTGCGCGAGGAGAGCGCGCGCGAGCTTGCGCCGTATCGCGGGCGCATGAAAACGGAACAGATTCGGCAGGTGGAGCAGCAGTTTTTACGCAAGCGGCTGCTGGAGAAA
>JBAUHD010000093.1:0-1672 GCA_049680085.1 Acidobacteriaceae bacterium | reverse complement strand
CGCGCGCGCCGCAGCGGCCACAGTAGTTGAACCCGGCGAGCAGGAGGGCTCCGCAGCGCCCGCAAGGCCGCACCGGGCCTCCGCCGGGCAGGGCGTTCATCCCTGAAGCCGCATTCAGGTTCGCCGCGAAGTAAGTCGCCAGCGCCAAATTATATTGCCGCACCCGGCCCGGCATAAAAAAGCATTCAATGAAGCTCACCACAGTCGGAACGCCCGTCCACGAGAAGACGCAGTACAGGATTCCCAGCCCCGTACGCCGCATATAAAAATGGTGCGCGCCAAAGGTGCCGAGAAACAGCGCCAGCAGCACGCCCACGACTTCATCCTTCTGCCACGCAGCCATCTGCGCGTAGTACAAGGCCCTCTGCTCGTCGGTCCACGCGGAGGAGGAAAGTGGCAAGGCGGCAATCATCTGAATTCCTCGGCAGGCGACGTCCAGCCGCCCTGCAACAGAATACGCACCGCCCAGCCCGCCGGTTCCCCGATGCGCTCCATCGGTAGTATCTCAGTTTGAAGGGTACGGGCTTCAGCCCGTACATAAACTCCCCGTAATGAATGGGGCTTTAGCCCCTGAGGGGATTGCTTTCTTTCAACTGAGACACTACTGTTCCATCGCCCATCTGGACGGCCAGTCCCGCGATCGGAGGGAGCGGCCACAGCAGCGGCATAAGAAACGGCGCGAAGCGCGGGCGCCTGGGACGGCCAGTCCCTGGACGACCAGTCCCGCGTGGGCTATGGTAAACGCATCTATATCAACCGTGCCTCTGCCGAACGAGCCATTGCCGCCTATTCCCGCGCCTCCCTCGGCGTCCGCAACCCCGGCGGCGGTGCGCCCGCGCGGCCTCCTCTCCGCCGAGCCCCTTCTGGTGTTCGCGCTGGTGCTGGTGGGCCTCTACTTCGCGCGGATCGTGCTGCTTCCGCTGGCCATTGCGCTCTCCGCGAATTTCCTGCTTTCCCCGGCCGTATCGCAGATTGAGCGACTGCGCCTCCGGCGCATTCCCGCCGTGCTGCTGGTGGTCGCGCTGTCTTTCGCCCTGGCAGGCGGCGTTGGCTGGATCGTCGCGCGGCAGGTAGTCGCCGTCATCAACGACCTGCCCAACTACCGTCAGAACATCCAGGAAAAACTCTCCTCGCTGCACGCCCCCACCAGCGGCCCCCTGGGGCGCACCTTCAAAAGCATTCAGGAGATCGGGGCCGACATCTCCAACGCCACCAATCCCGCGCCGCCCAAGCCGCAGCCCCCGGCGCGCACTCTCCGTGAGCGCCAGCGCCAGCGGCTTGAGGAAGCCCAGCAGCCGGTCGCCGTCCACATCATCCGCCCCGCGTCCACCACCGCCGAGTATCTGGGGCAGTACGCGCGGCCACTGCTCGAACCCATGGGCGCGCTGGTCATGATCCTCATCTTCACCTTCTACATGCTGGTGAAGCACGAGAATCTGCGCAACCGACTGTTGCTGCTCGCCGGCCGCGGGCGCATCAGCATCATGTCGCAGGCCATGAACGAGGCTGCCGCGCGCATCAGCCGCTACCTGGTGATGAACGTGCTGCTCAACGCCGCCTACGGAGTCCTCTTCGGCGTCAGCCTGTATTTCCTCGGCATCCCCAACGCCACGCTCTGGGGAGCGCTCATGGGCATCCTGCGCATGGTCCCCTCTGCCGGAACCCTCGCCGC
>JBAUHD010000092.1:0-3411 GCA_049680085.1 Acidobacteriaceae bacterium | reverse complement strand
GCTCTTGCTGGATGAGGCGATACTGAAGCCATGAACGCATTTGCGCATCCGGTCCGGGTTTCGGTGGAGGAGTATCTGGCCAGCAGCTATCGTCCGGATTGCGACTACGTGGATGGCGAGGTCCAGGAGCGCAATTTCGGCGAGGTGGAGCACGCGGCAATTCAGGCGGCTTTGATTTTCCTGTTCGGTCTGAACAGAAAAGCATGGGGCATGGAAGTTTATCCCGAACTGCGCGTGCAGGTAAACGCGCGAAACTATCGGGTTCCGGATGTTACAGTCACGCGGGCTGGGCTCCAGTGGGAACGGATTCTGCAGACGCCCGCGCTGCTGTTCATCGAAATTCTTTCGCCGGAAGACACGCTGTCGCGGATACGGAGGCGGGTGGATGATTACCTGCGCTTCGGAACCGAACACGTCTGGGTGGTTGATCCGGAGTCGCGCAAGGCTTATGTCTGCTCCGCTACCGGTTTTCAGGAGCCGGAAGGCGGCGTGCTTACGGTTGCCGGCACGCCGATTCGCGTAGTGTTGAGCGAGCTGTTTGCGGAGTTGGATCGCGGCTGATTCAGCCCAGCGCCTTGGCTGCTTCTTTTGCAAAATAGGTCACGATGAAGCCGGCGCCGGCGCGGCGGATGGAGAGGAGCGATTCCATCATGGCGCGGTGGGGGTCGAGCCAGCCTTTGGCGAAGGCCGCCTGGAGCATGGCGTACTCGCCTGAAACCTGATAGGCGCCGATGGGCACATCGAAGCGCTCGCGGGCGGCGCGGATTACGTCGAGGTAGGGCATGGCGGGCTTCATCAGAATCATGTCCGCGCCTTCGGCGAGGTCGAGGTCGATTTCGCGCATGGCTTCGCGGAGGTTGGCTCCGTCCATCTGGTAGCTGCGGCGGTCGCCGAACTGCGGGGCGGAGTCGGCGGCCTCGCGGAAGGGTCCGTAAAAGGCCGAGGCGAACTTCGAGGCGTAGGAGAGGATGGGCGTCTGCTCAAAGCCCTCGTCGTCGAGGTGGTCGCGGATGGCGGCGACGCGGCCGTCCATCATGTCGCTGGGAGCGACAATGTCGGCTCCGGCGGCGGCGAGCGAGACCGCGGTTTTCGAGAGAAGGCCCAGGCTGGAGTCGTTCTCGATTTCGTACTCGTCACCCTGTTTCTTCACGATGCCGCAGTGTCCGTGGGACATGTATTCGCAGAGGCAGACATCGGCAATGAGCAGCGGCTTTTTGGCCGGGCTGGACGGCTTGAGCGCGCGCAGGCCGCGCTGCACGATGCCGTCCTCGGCCCAGGCTCCAGTGGCCTGCTCGTCTTTGGCGGCGGGAAGGCCGAACAGGAGCAGCCCTCCGATTCCGAGCGCGGCGGCGGACTCGGCTTCCTTCACGGCTTCGTCGATGGAGAGGTTGAAGACGCCGGGCATGGAAGAGACTTCGCGGCGGACGGCCTCGCCTTCGCAGAGAAACAGAGGAAGGATGAGCGCGCCGGGTTCAAGATGCGTTTCGCGGACCAGCGAGCGCATAGGCTCGGTGCGGCGGAGACGGCGCAGGCGAGTGACGGGGAATTCCATGCGGTTATTGTAGCGACACTCGGTGGGGTGCGCTCCTGTCTTTCTGGAAGCTGCTGTAGTTCATTGATTCCATTGAGGTTTCAGGAAGTGAAGATTGCTGTAAGTCATTGATTTTGTTGGGTTTTCAGAGAAATGATGGCATTGTAGATCATTGATTCCAAAGGGTTTTCAGGAAAATTTGTTGGGTTTGTGACACTGTCTGGGCACCTCCGGTTTTGACTGCAATGGAGAATGGGACCGCCTCGGCGGTCCCATCTTTGTTTTTAGCTCTATCTCTATTTTATCAAGGTGAGAAAATTCAGATGCATATTAGGCGGAACTATTTGGGTTGTGGAATGTGAGAGTTGCGAGGAAAGTTGAGGCAGAGGGGTTGACAGGCTCTGAGGTGAACCGGGGATGGGCGTGATGTTGTCAGGCGAAGCGAAACGCAGGTCCCTCACTTCGTTCGGGATGACGCTCGTCGTTGGGTGGGCGGTGTGCGGATGAGTGGGTTGCGTTCGCGGAGAAAAGTGCAGGTTCCCTTCGGCTTCGCTCCAGGGCTGGCTCTCCAGGGGCGCAACAAAAACCACCGCGCTGGCCTCGCCGCGGTGGTTTTTTGCTTCTAATGGCCAGTCACTGGCCTCCCTGTAAATTGCCCTAAAGATTCTTTGAACTTATTGGGCTCTTGCTTGCCCGGCCGGGGCGGCATCTCGTGGGTTGCTGCTCTCGGCGGCCGGAACTTGTTCCGCATGGCTCTTCTATGGAGAGCCTGTGCATCGCTGGCTGCCCATGTAAGAGCAATCCTGGTGCCGTTTCGGGTCTTGATAAGAATCAATGGTTTAGGCGGATATTTTTTGAGCAGGATTCTAATTTCTGGAACCGGCGCGAAGGGTTGCTTCGTAAAACCATACGTTCGACAGGCGGAGCTCAGCGTTGGCAGTGGCCGCAAAAGTGGGTTCCGCGCCCCGCCAGGACGATTCTGCGCACGGGTTTTCCACAGACGAGGCATGGCTCTCCGGTCCTCATGTAGACGCGGTGTTCGAGTTGAAAGAAGCCTGCGACGCCATCGGCATCCACGTAGTCGGAGACCGAGGAGCCGCCGAGGGAAATGGCTTTGCGCAGAATCTCGCGCAGGGAGGTTCGCAGCCGGAGGAGCCGTTGGGGGCTGAGCTGGCCAGCGGCCCGCGTGGGCCGGATTCCGGCCCGGAACAAGCTTTCGTCGGCGTAGATGTTGCCGACTCCATGAAGAAGGCTCTGGTTCAGCAGGGCGGCCTTGATGGAGAGCTTGCGGTGACGGAAGAGCGCGAGGAAATCCTGCTCGGAAATGGAAAGGGGCTCGCGCCCAGGTCCGCGAAAGCCTTCTGCGCCAGGGGCGATTGGGTAGAGGGCGAGGCGGCCGAATCGGCGCGGGTCGATGAATCGGAGCTCGGCTCCTCCGCTGAGAGAAAGCGCGGCGTGGGTGTGCGGGGGAGCGGGAAGCTCGGGCGGGGAGACGAGCAGGCGTCCGGTCATGCCGAGATGCACGACCCATTGGGCGGAAGACCCGCCGCTGCTGAGGTCAAAGACGATGTGCTTGCCCTCGCGGTAGACGCGATCAATGCGCAGCCCGGGGAGAGCGTCCGCCATGGGGGAACGAGGGGTCTTGAACGGCTCCTTGTAGCGGCTGAGCCGGACGGAGAGGATCCGCTGCCCGCGCACGCGCGCGTTTACGCCGTTGGCGATTGTCTCGACTTCAGGAAGTTCCGGCATCTGGGTTCATTAGAGCAAATTCGGAAGGTGTGCGGCGCAAAAGTGCAGGTCCCTCCGCTGCGCTTCGCTCCGGTCGGGATGACAAGGATGTGGCGAGGGCGTTCGAACGTGCAGGTTCCTCCGCTGCGGTC
>JBAUHD010000091.1:0-4947 GCA_049680085.1 Acidobacteriaceae bacterium | reverse complement strand
CGTATAGCCGACGCCGCTGTAATAGCCCCACGCGCCCAGCCCGTATGGATCCCAGTCCTGGCCCACGCCCGAAGGCGACCACCCCATCCCGTATCCGGGAACGTTGTACCAGTCACCGTTTGCGTTCAGGTCGCTCCATGCCGGATTGTTCGGCTCCGAAGAATCGGCCTGTGCCTGTGTCTCGCTGTTATCAAGTTCGGCCAGCGCCTCGTCGCGGTCGGAATTCCACTGGTCCCACGAGTTCGCCGTCACGCTCTGCGCAAGCTGGTACTCGTCCGCGTTCTGAGGATCAAATTCCACTGACTGGTCCGTATGCACATCCATCGCGAGATTCTCGTCATCGCTCACGTGAACGCTGCCGTGCATCACCGCCAGCACCACCTGCGGATGATCCAGGTCCAGCCGGAAAATGCCGCCGTCCAGCGAAACAATTTTTCTCTGCCCGAACTGCACCGCGTACTGCCCCGAGTGCCCGTCCAGTTCGTAATAGGTAAGCCCGGAGTCGGCTTCGATCCCCGTCACCGTCACTCCGCTGTCATCGCGGCTCAACGCGGTCAGCGTAATCGAGCTGTTCGGCGTAAGGCGAGCCACGCCGCCGTCTTCAAACTGCACCTCGGCGCGCCCACCCTGCCCCGTCACCAGCTTCATGCCCTGCACCAGCGGCATATTCAGCTCCGCCTGCTGGAAGGCGACGTTCCCGCCCTCTAGCACCTTCACCGCGCCCACAACTGCGCTCAGCCGCACTGCGCGCACCTGGCTTTCAGGAGGAGCCTGTTGAAGCGTCGGCGCGGATTGGTCAATGGTCTGCGACTGGTCCGCCGGAGGCGTGGGAGCCGTCGCCTGATCCTGGTCCTGCGCCGCAGCAAAGCCCGCCGTCGCCAGGCACATCACTAAAACCAGACCCCATTTCATCCCAGTGGCTCGCATCCCGCACCCCCTTGGCCCGCAAAGCTCCTCAAACAGCGGAGCGTTCCTAACCTTAACAACGTGGAGCAGCGAAGAAAAGTTTCGATCCGCCAATCTTTTACGACATTCGCCGCAAGGCCGCCAAGCCGCCAAGCCCTTTCCCGTAGATGATTAAGGAACCGGCGTCGATTCAGAAAGCACCGCCCGGGCGCGGGCGCGGGCGCGCGTCATCACCGCGTTGTCACTTGCAATGGCTTCCAGCACCGGCGCAATATTCTCCGGCTCCAGCGCTCTGCGGTCGCGAACCGCATCCTCGAGCGATGCCAGCTCGCCGTCCAGCGCCAGCCGGTCATACTGATGCTCCTGCTTCAGCCGAACCCCGAACTCCATCGTCGAACTCACTCCGATCAGCTCATCGCTGATCTGGTTCAGCCACTGATCGCGTGAATAATTAAACGTGCAGCTTCCCGCGCCATCCGGCCCCGCATACGCCATCGTCTTCATTCCCGAATACGCCACCCGGTGCCGGCTGTTTTCGCACGCGAAGGCGAAAAAATGATGCGCGCGCGCCGTCCGGAACAACTGCTCCAGTAGCGGACCATGAATATGGATCGTCTCATCCACCTGCTGGCCGGCGGCATTCTGCGACGAGGCCACATAGCTCGCCGTATAATTGCCGCTGCCATCCTCATAAATCTCCAGCGAAAATACGGCGGGCTGCACCTGCGCGTCCTTCACCGTAAAGCGAACATGGGCTCGCTGCGTCTCCACGTTCTCACAGTGCGCGCAAGCGCTCCCCGCAAGAACCAATCCCAGAAAAACAGCCGCAATTTTCATTCATCCAATCCCAGGCGCGTAAATTAACTGATGTGATCGGGCTACTCAAAAGATAAGCCGCTGAAGCCTCGGAATCAACCTCCGCATCGAACGGAAAGAGGAGACAGAACAATGACCAGCACCACAGCGGAAACGCCCACTGCCGCACGCGCGGGCTCCATCACCCTCGGCGAAGACATGACCGTTCACCGCCTCGGCTACGGAGCCATGCGCCTTACCGGCAAAGGAATCTGGGGACCTCCCGCCGACCGCGACGCCGCCCTCGCCACCCTGCGCCGCGCCGTCGAGCTGGGCGTCAACTTCATCGACACCGCCGACTCCTACGGCCCCAACGTCTCCGAAGAATTGATCGCCGAGGCCCTCTCGCCCTACCCGCCGGACCTCGTCATCGCCACCAAAGGAGGGTGGGAGCGCGTCGGCCCCGGCCAGTGGGTCCACAACGCCAGCCCGCGACATTTGCAGCAGGCCGTCGAAGCAAGCCTGGAGCGCCTGCGCCTGGATCGCATTGACCTCTACCAGCTTCACGTGCCCGACCCCGCCGTCTCTTTCGACGCTTCCATTGAAGCTCTCGCGAAAATGCGCGACGCCGGAAAAATCCGCCACATCGGCCTCTCCAACGTCACCAAAGAACACCTGGAACGCGCCCGCAAAATCGTCCCCATCGTCTCCGTGCAAAACCGCTACAGCTTCTCCGACCGCGAATGGGACTATCTCCTCGACCATTGCCAGTCCATCGGCATCGCCTTCCTGCCCTGGAGCCCGCTCGCGCAAAACCGCAAGGCCAACGACGCCGTGGAAAAAATCGCCGCGGCGCGCAACGTCTCCGCCATCACCATCTCACTCGCCTGGCTTCTGCGCCGCTCGCCGGCCATGCTGCCCATCCCCGGAACCTCCTCGGCACAACACCTTGAAGAAAACGTCCGGGCCGCCTCCTTCCAACTCACCGAAGCTGAATTCAACACGTTGGGCGCGGTCGTCCCCGAACCATTTAGCCTCCGCTAGTGCAGTGCTAAATTTCGGGAGGTAAACAGGATGTCATCCTGAGCGGAGTTTGGCGCGCTTTTGCGCCAAACGCAGTCGAAGGACCTGCGGTTGGGATGCCATATCTATCCAACAACTCACGGCGACACCGCATGGCGGCCTGCTAACGGGTTTTGACCCGCCGCCACTCATCAATCGCCTGCCGAATCGCCGCCGGAGCCAGGTTGCTGCACCGCATCTTGTATTCGGGAATGCCGCCCAGCGCGTCCGCGACAGCCTGCTCCGTTATGCCGTAGGCCTCCGCGACAGGCTTGCCCACAACCATCTCCGTCGCCATCGACGAGCAGGCAATGGCCACCGCGCAGCCCATGCACTTGAACTTCGCCTCCGTCACCACACCGCCCTCAATCCGCAGCGAAATCAAAACCGTGTCGCTGTCGAACGCGCTCTTCACCAGCGCCTTGCCTGAAGGCTCGGCCACGCTTCCAACGTTGTGCGGATTAGCATAATGCTCGCGAACCAGATCGCTGTACACGGCTCCCTCTTCTTGAAGCCTAAACCAACCAAAGCATACGATTGAACTATCCGATGCCCGACGAACTCTACACCCAGGCCGCCGAACTCGCCGCCCGCTCCGAGCCCTTCACCCTCGCCACCGTCATCCGTGTCGAGGGCTCGTCCTCAGCCGCGCGAGGCTCCAAGGCCCTGATCGACGCAACCGGAAAACTCCTCGCCGGATGGATCGGCGGAGGCTGCGCCGAAAGCGCGGTCCGCAGTGAAGCGCTCAAGTGCCTCGAAACCGGCGCGCCCCGCATCATTACGCTTGATATGACGGATGAAGAGCTCGGCATTGGAATGCCTTGCGGAGGAACCATGGACGTTTTCATCGAGCCCGTTCTACCCCGCCCCGAACTGCTCATCGTCGGCCACGGACGCATTGCCGAAACCCTCGCCACGCTGGGCCACCTGATGGGCTTCTCCATCACCGTCAACGATCCCGCCGCCGATCGCGCCGCCTTTCCGCAGGCCGAAACAATCGTGACCGAGGACTTCGACCTCACCGAAACCCCCATCGGTCCAAAAACTTTTGTCGTCATCGCCACGCAGCACAAGCGCGACCATCTCTGGCTCAAAAAAGCGCTCGAAGGCAGCGCCCTCTACGTCGCGCTCATTGCCAGCCGCCACCGCGCCGCGCTGGTCTTCGACTATCTCCGAGCCGCCGCCGTGCCCGAAGAAAAAGTCGCCACCGTGTACTCCCCCGCCGGACTCCACCTCGGCGCCGCCACTCCGGAAGAGATCGCCCTCAGCGTGATCAGCCAGATGGTCGCGCTGCGCCGAGGCCGCCTCAGCGAAGCCGAGCAACTCCAGCCCGCCCCGGAAACCGACGCGCTCATCCGCCAGTGCGAAGCGGAAAGCCTCGCTGGGTGAAAGAAGGTGGCCCGCTCAAGCGCCTTCGCTTGAGTGGGGAAACAGCCGCTCATAATCCTCGCGGCTGTCAATATCCGCCAGAATCCCGGCATCCTCCACATCCACTTCAAGCATTCCATCCGCATGGCGCGCAAAAATAGCGCGGCAGCCTACGTCGCCTTCCAGCGCCATCGCCTCCGCGAATACCGAGCGATCCAACAGCACAGGATTCCCTCGCAAGCCCCGGTAGAACGGAACCACAATCGCGGCGTCCGATTCGCGATACCGCTCCACCAGCAGGTTCATCGTCTCCGGACGCACAAACGGCTGGTCCGCCAGCACGATCAGCGCCGCATCCATCGCGGGACTCACCGCCGCAAGTCCCGCCCGCAGCGAACTCGCCATCCCGCTCTCATATTTTTCGTTGGCCACAATTCGAACGCCTTCGAGCAGCGCCGCCGGAAGCGCCCGCCGTATCGACTCCGCCGAAAATCCGAGAACCAGGATAACCTCATCCATATTGCCGGCGCGGACATTCCCGAGCGTCCGCTCCAGCATCCCGCTCTCGCCCACGCGCATCAGTTGCTTGGCCTCACCCATGCGCGCGGAGCGGCCCGCCGCCAACACCACCGCGCCGACGTGCGCCGCGGTTTGCCGCATCACGGCACAACCGGCATATCGATAAAGCTTGCGTCTCCCGGAGTGTGCCACACCCGCTGCGTCGCCTTTTTGTAGTCAGAAGGCTTGGCATCGAAAATATTCGGCACATAGGTCTGCGGATTGCGGTCATACAGCGGATACAGAGTGGACTGCACC
>JBAUHD010000090.1:0-6085 GCA_049680085.1 Acidobacteriaceae bacterium | reverse complement strand
CTTCTCCGCACACCACGCCGGAGTCGCGCGACCTGCTGGCCCTGCTGCGCGAAGGCGCGGATGCGGACGCGACCGAAGCCGTGATGGAAGTCTCCTCGCACGCGCTCGAGCAGGGCCGCGTGCATGGGCTCGGCTTTGACACGGCCATCTTCACCAACCTCACCCGCGACCATCTCGACTTCCACGGCTCCATCGAAAACTATTTCGCTGCCAAGCGCAGGCTCTTCGACGGCGCGCTCCAGCGCGTCCCGCGCGTGGCCATTCTCAACATCGACGACCCCTACGGAGCCCAGCTCGCCCTCACCGCGCGCGAGGCGGGCAGCGAAATCTTCTCCTACGGGCTCGGAGTCGGCGAGTTTCGCGCCGAAGATGTTTCGATGGCCGCAAGCGGAATGCGCTTCACGCTGCAAACCCCCACCGGCCCCGCGCAAATTCGCACCCGCCTCACCGGCAGGGTGAACGTCTACAACCTGCTGGCGGCCTGTGCCGCGGGCCTGGCGCGCGGCCTCTTGCTCGAAGAAGTGGCCAGCGGCGCGGCCTCTCTCCGCTGCGTTCCGGGCCGATTTGAAACCTTGGACGCGGGCCAGCCATTCACCGTCGTTGTCGATTACGCCCACACCGACGACGCCCTCCGCAACCTCACCGCGCTGGCCCGTGAATTTGTGAGCGGAAGCGGCGGCCGCGTCCTTACCCTCTTCGGCTGCGGCGGCGACCGCGACCGCACCAAGCGTCCGCTGATGGGCCGCGCCGCGGGCGAGGGCAGTGACCTTGTCTTCCTCACCTCCGATAATCCGCGCAGCGAAAACCCGGAGGCCATTCTCGCCGACGTGGTTCCCGGACTTGACGCGACTGGCGTGAAGTATATCCTCGAACCCAGCCGCGAAAAAGCGATCCGGATGGCCCTCCACGAGGCGCGTGCGGGAGACATCGTTCTCCTCGCGGGCAAGGGCCACGAGAAGACGCAGACCCTGAAGACCGGCGCCATTCCTTTCGACGACGCAGCCGTCGCCCTGAATCTCTTGAAATTCCCCGATCCGCAGCGTACAGGAGCGAACCCATGAAGCTCGACTTGCGGCAGATTGCGCGCTGGAGCAGTGCGGAGCTTGAAGACGCAAAGGCCGAAGGCCTCGTCGCCGCGGGCTACTCCATCGACTCGCGCACCCTCGGCGCGGGCGAATTGTTTTTCGCAATCAAGGGCGAACATTTCGACGGCCATGACTTTATTGGCGCGGCCCTGGCGCGGGATGCGGTCGCCGCCGTCGTCTCCCGCGACAAGCTGGCCCAGGCGCGCGCGCAGGCGGGTAGCCGCCCGCTGCTGGTTGTGGACGATACCCTGAAGGCCCTCCAGCAGCTTGCCGCCGCAGTCCGCAGGCACTGGGGCCGCCGCCTCGTCGGCATTACCGGATCCGCCGGAAAGACCACCACCAAAGAAGCCGTCGCTAAAGTCCTCGGCACAAAATTCTCCGTCCTCAAGTCGCACGGCAACCTCAATAACGGGTACGGCCTGCCGCTGCAACTGCTCAAGCTTGAGCCCGGGCACGAAGCCGCCGTCATCGAAATGGGGATGTCCAACGCCGGAGAAATTGCCGCGCTCGCTTACATCGCCGCTCCCGACTGGGGCGTCGTCACCAATGTGGGCACGGCCCACGCGCAGAATTTCCCCGACGGCGTAACCGGCATCGCCCGCGCCAAGTACGAACTGGTGGCCGCGCTGCCCGCGCACGGCGTCGCGTTCCTCAATTGCGACGACCCCTACGTCTCGCAGTTCGGGCGCGATTTTCGCGGCAAGGCCATCTATTACGGTCGCGGCCCCTGCGCCGACCCCCGCGCGCGAAAAATCACGCCGCTCGGTGTCGAAGGCCAGCGCGTGGAGGTTCGCGCCGGCGAGCAGCGCGCCACGCTGCGCCTGCGGCTGCTCGGAGAGCACAACGTGGCCAACGCCATGGCCGCCATTGCCGTTGGAATCGAGGCTGGCCTCTCGCTCGAAGCCTGCTGCGCCGCGCTCGCCGAACTCGAGCCCGAGGACAAGCGCGGCCAGGTGTTGACGATTGGCGGGGCCACCGTCATCAATGACTGCTACAACTGCAACCCCGAGGCCCTCAAGGCCATGATCGGCACGCTCGCCGCCATGCCTGTCGCCGACGGAGGAAGGCGGATTCTGGTGGCCGGCGCGATGCTGGAACTTGGTCCCGACTCAGCCGCGCTGCACGCCGCTTGCGGCCGGGCCGCCGCCGCCATCGATGTCGTCGCCGGAGTCAGCGGAGACGCGAAATTTCTGGCAGACGCGGCCCAACAGGCGGGCGCGGCAACGGAATTCTTCGACACCCCCGAGCAGGCCGGTCAATGGCTGCGCGGAGCCGTCCGGCCCGGCGACGTGGTGCTGCTCAAGGGCTCGCGCGGCGTCCGCCTGGAGCGCGCGCTGGACGCCTGGCAGGCCGCCTGACGCTCCATTTTCATCGAACATTCATCGACTAATTGCATCCATCCGCCAACGCCGGGGCATCAAACCACCAGAATTGAAGGGTTTGCGCTGGCAGTCAAAATAAGCAAGGAGGGGTTGCAATAATGAGTAAGAAATTTCGCAGTCTGATGCCTTTTTTGTTCGCGGGCCTGTTGATGGTCGGGCCGGGCGCGCTTGTCTTTGGCCAGTCCACCACCCAGGACAACAATCTTCGCGCGGAGATCGCCAACAAAGCGCTGAATAAATCGCAGCTCAAGAACGTTCACGCCGACGTCCAGAATGGCAGCGTGACGCTGACCGGAACCGTGGACCTGGCGGAGGCCAAGCGCCAGGCCGAACAGCGGGTGCGCCATGTCAAAGGCGTGGAGATGATCAACAACCAGATTCAGGTTGCCGGACCGAACATCCCTGACGCCGAACTGCAGCAGAAGGTCGTCAAGGCCGTGCAATACGACCGTCTCGGCTACCACACCACGCCGTTCAACGCCATCAGCGTCGGCGTGCAGAACGGAGTCGTGACGCTGGGCGGAACTGCCTACGGCCCGGTCGACGCGGACTCGGCTGTCTCCACCGCCTTGAACATCAAGGGCGTCAAGGACGTGGTCGACAACATTCAGGTGGATCCGGTCTCGCCCATGGACGACCGCATCCGCATCGCCGAATACCGGACCATCTACGGCTTCTCGTCGCTGAACAAGTATGCGATTGATCCGGCCAAGCCTATCCGCATTTCCGTGCAGAACGGCCACGTCACCCTGTATGGCCAGGTCGATTCCGAGGCAGACAAGAACGCGGCTGGAATCCGGGCCAATACGGTTCCGGGCGTTTTCTCGGTCAAGAACGAGTTGACCGTAAGGGGACAGCAGCCGGAGAAATAACCGCCGTCCATCAACCGCGCAAGGCCCCGTTTCGGCGGGGCCTTCGCATCTTTCGGATAAACTGAGGGTTATGGCATTCTTTCGCAGCGTGGGTGTCACGCTTGAAATGATCAAGTGGGAGCACTCGGTCTTCGCTCTGCCCTTCGCCCTCACCGGAGCCATGCTGGCCGCCAACGGCCTGCCGCGCCCCATGCAGATTGTCTGGATCATCGTCTGCATGGTCAGCGCGCGCTCGGCGGCCATGGCCTTCAACCGCTGGGCCGACGCCGCTCTCGACCGCGAGAACCCCCGCACCCGCGCTCGCGCCATTCCCGCCGGGCTGCTCTCGCGGGCTTTTGTCGGCGGATTCACCCTGGCCATGGCCGCGATTTTCGTGCTCGCCTCAGCGCAGTTGAACCGGCTCACTCTGCTGCTGTCGCCCCTTGCTCTGGCCGTCCTCTTCTTCTACTCCTACACCAAGCGCTTCACCCGCTGGTCGCACCTGGCCCTGGGGCTGGCTCTGGGCATCGCCCCGGCAGCCGCCTGGATCGCGGTGGCTGGCTCGCTGGACCCGCGGATCTTGATCCTCACCGTCGCCGTCATGTTCTGGGTCGCCGGCTTCGACCTGCTCTACGCCTGCCAGGACGCGGCCCACGACCGCGCCCACGGCCTCTTCAGCGTTCCCGCGGCGTGGGGCATTCCCGCCGCCTTCTGGATCGCCCGCCTGCTCCACGTGCTCATGTTGGGCCTGCTCGTCTGGCTGGTCGCCGCCTTCCACCTCGGCCCCTTCGCGCTGGCCGGAGTCGCCGCGGTCGCGGCCCTGCTGCTCTATGAACACCTCATCGTTTCGCCCGGCGACCTGCGCCGCCTCAACGCGGCTTTTTTCACGATGAACGGCGTCATCTCGATTGTCTTTTTCGCCTTTGTCGCCGTGGACCTGCTCCTCGCCCACCCAGGCCTGTTCCGGCTCTAGAAAAAAAGGCCCGCGACGAATCGCGGGCCCTCCAGTCGAGGTACGAACAGCTAGGCCGAGCGGCGCTCGTGCTCATGCCCTTTATGCTCGTGGATCTTTTCGTTGGTGCGGTTCTTGATGTCCTGCACCTTATCTGAGACCTTGTCTCTAGCCTCGTTGGCGCGGTCCTCGCCCTCGTGCTTGCGGTCTTCGGCTTTTTCATGGACCGCATCCTTGGCGTTGCCCCAGGTCTCTTTGGCCGCGCCTTTGGCCTGGTCGGCGACTCCGCGATTGGCCATGTTCTGGTTGCCCATCGCTTCGCCGGTTTTCTGCTTGATCTTGCCCGTTACCTGATCGGTCTTGCCGCTTACCTGTTCCTTGTTCATAACATGACTCCTGCGTGCAGGTTTTGGCGTGCGTTTGCGTTGTCCGCGCTCCGTGACGCGCGGACTCTAAATTCTTCTTCGACCACTGAGAAGTTGGATGAGCAAAACGATGATAGCCAGCACCAGCAGGATGTGAATATACGCGCCAATCGCGTGGAAGCTGACCAGACCGACCAGCCACAGCACCAGAAGTATCACAAAGATCGTCCAAAGCATTGCTTTCTCCTTTTTGCGGTACCGGACCGCAAACCCTCTCCGGAGTGGTAAGGTGCATTGGGTAGAATTGGGGTTGCCGTAGACTCGGAACTTCAGGAGACAACAGCAATTGATGCGAATTGCAATTCAAGGGGAGCCCGGCTCTTTCAGCCACGAGGCGGTGCTCGGCGTCGAGCCGCAGGCAACCCTTTGCCCGTGCGCCGTATCGCGGGAGGTCTTCGCGGCGGTCGATGAAGGCCAGGCGGACTGCGCCGTCATCCCCATCGAAAACTCTCTGGCCGGTTCCGTGGCAGAACACTACGATCTGCTCCTGGCCCACGATGTCGCCATTGAAAGCGAGTCGCTGCTGCGCATCCGTCACAACCTGATCGCCCTGCCCGGAACAAAGCTGGATCAGATTGAACGGGTCTACTCGCATCCCGTTGCGCTCGCGCAGTGCCGCGAGTTTCTGGCCGCGCATCCGCGCATGGAGCCGGTCCCGTTCTACGACACGGCGGGCAGCGTCAAGCGCCTCGTCGAGCAGCGCGACGCCAAAGCCGCCGGCATCGCCAGCAGGCAGGCGGCCAGCCACTACGGCGGCGAAATTCTCGCGGCGGAGATTGAGGACAATTCCGAGAATTACACCCGCTTCTTCCTGATCCGCAAGCGCAACCGCGTGCACGTGGAACCGCATCCGGACAAGGTGAGCCTGGCCTTTACGGTCGAGAACCGCCCGGGAACACTGGTCGCCGCTCTGGAGGTCTTCGCCAGCCAGGGAACCAACCTGACTCGAATCGAGTCGCGCCCCGTGCAGGGCCGCCCTTGGCAATATGTTTTTTACGCCGATTACCAGCTTTCCACGCCCGATACTGCGGACACCGCGTTGAAGTTGCTGGCCCAGCATTGCTCGATGGTCAAGGAACTCGGCCGTTACAAAGCAGCGGCCAGCGACCCCGCCTCTGGTTAAGAAGAGCCCCCCGCCGTTTTCCCGTAGCTGGAAGTTACCAAGGTGGCCTGCTGAGTCTCGCCATCAATTTCGCTTCGCTACTGCCGATGAAGGAACCGGGGACGCGCATGGGAATCGGAACCGCGAGCGCGCCGGGCGCGTAATTTGCGCCTGAGGAGCAGCGCCATTCCGCGCGGAATGGCGTTCCCAGGTGGAGTGGCATCTTACAAAAAGCGCTCGGCTTTTCACTGTCGAGGATTCGGAAGGTGAAACGCATCCTCTCTAAGT
>JBAUHD010000089.1:0-3177 GCA_049680085.1 Acidobacteriaceae bacterium | reverse complement strand
GATTCGCTTCCAGCTTCCGTCCGGCATTTGCGCTTCGACGTAAGGAGCAATGGGCTCGATACCGGCCTGCCATGCGGCGTACATGGAGGTGGCGCTGAAGTATTCAATGTAGCCGCGCAGCAGCAGGTGCAACGGATGCGCGGGAGTCCACGCGCCGAGATCGAGCGTGAGCGAGTGCATGTTGGTGTAGCCCGCGTAGCCGAGGGTGGTGAAGTCGTGGACGTAACGGTGGTCCGTTTTCGCGAGCAGCGGCAGGACATTGCGGCCGTGGTTGTTCCATGCGCCCGCGGGCAGATGCGCCGAGGGCGAGACGAGGACGGCTTTGCCGGAGGCGAAGGGGCGCTCGCTGAGGAAGCGCTCATCGGGGAAGACCTGCGTGTTGTCGGGATGATCGATGGCGACGAGACGAAGCTGATCGATGTAGTTGATCTCTTCCATGGGCTCGCCAAAGCGGAGGCTGTAGAAGCCGTTGTGGGGCTTGAGGTCCGCGCCGGGCACCTTGATCCACTCGTCGGGATCGTTTTCGTTGGTTGCGGTGGGCGAGACCCAGTGGCCGACGACCGCCGCGCCAATGACGTCGGAGATGAATTTGTACTCGCTGCCGTTCCACGCGAAGAGCACGGGGCAGGAGCTGCCGCGGCGATCGAGTTCCTTGAGCGCAATGGGCTTGCTGGGGTCGAGGTCGATTTCGTCCTGCGGAACGCCGGTGGGCCACAGCAGCCGCACCACGTCCACGTGATCGACCTGGCCGAGGCCGGCGATAATTTCGCTTGAGTTCTGGCCGAGGTAGCCTGAGGCTCCGGCGACTTCAAACTTTTGCCAGAGGCCGTTGGCGAAGATTTCGACTTTTGTTCCGATGGCGGTTTTGTTGTCGGCGAGGCCGGTGAGGGTAATGCGGATGGAGTGATTCCTGCTGCCGCCGATGTTGCGGAGCACGAGTGGCGGACCGTCGGCCTGCGTGATGATCAGGTCCGCGGCGCCGTCGCCGTCCACGTCGGCTGCGATGAGCGAGCGGGGATTCTTCAGCGTGAGTTTGTCTGCGCCTACGGCTTTGCTTACATCTTCAAAGCCTTTTGCGCCCATGTTGCGGAGGACGCGGAGTTCCGGGCCGTTGCTGGTATCGACGAGAACGGCGAGGTCGATCCAGCCGTCGTTGTCGATGTCGATGGGAGTGAGTCCCCATGCGGCTTTCACGCCGGGGAGCGGCAGGGGCACACGTTCGAAGCGCTTGCCGTCCAGGTTGCGCCAGAGGCTGAGGCCGGGAGCGCCGGTGTGGGTGACGGCTACGTCCATCCATCCATCTTTGTTGAAGTCGAAAACGGCGATGCCGCGCGACGGAGTGAGGCTTGCGTCGGTGTAGAGCGGGAGTGACTTGAAGGCTCCCTCGCGGCGATTTTCGTAGAGGGTGGGAGCGCCGGTTGAGCCGGCGACAAGGATGTCCACGGCGCGGTCGTTGTTGATGTCGGAAAGCGTGACGGCGGTGGTTGCGCCGGTTCCGGCGAGGCCAGTGGGGGTGGTCCAGTCGGTGAAGGTGGAGTTGCCGTTATTGCGCCAGAGGACGTTCGCGCCGTGACCAGTGGAAGCTCCGGTGACGAACAGATCCACATCGCCGTCATGATCGAAGTCGATGAAGGTGAGGCTGGAGGGGTGGTTGAGCGGCTTGATGCCCACGGCGCTGGTGACGTCTGCGAATTTTCCGCCGCCGAGGTTGTGGAAGAGGAGGACGCGGTCGCTCATGGCGACAGCGAGGTCGGGCTTGCCGTCGGCGTCGTAGTCGCCGACGGCGCAGGCGATGGCTTTTCCGCTGGCTTTGAGGCCGGTTTGCGAGGCGGGAAGCTCTTGAAATTTTCCGTCAAGGTTTTTATAGGCGTGGATGGCGGATGCGCCTTCGCCGAGCACGATTAAATCTTTGCCGGCGGGGCTTTCGATTCCGAGGATGCAGGCTCCGCCGCCCGCCGGGCCGCCTGGCAGCGGCTGCGCGACGAATTTCACCGGAATCATTGCGCCGACTGCCTCCGGAGGAGCGATCATGTCTTCGACCTTGGCGTAGCGGCCCTGCTCGCCATAGGCCGCGCTGAGGGGCGACGCGATTTTCGACTGCACGATTTTCTGGAAGCGTGCCAACTGCTGATGGGCGGCGGCGGGCTGCTTCATGCGCTGCAAGGCGCGCGCCAGGCCAAAGTGCGCGGAAGCGTGGATCGGGTTGAGTTGAATGGCGGCTTCGTATTCCTGCTTTGCGTGCGGATAGTCGGCGAGGCTGAGATAAAAGGAGCCGAGGAAGTAGTGGGCATCGGCGTCGGAGGGATCGAGCTTGACGACGCGCTCCATGTCGGCGATGGCGAGCTTCGGGGTTCCGGCGTCGAGATGCGTGAGGCCCAGCGCATACCAGACGTGCGGGTCTTTGGGGTTCATGGTCGCAGCCTGCTTCAGCGCCGCTTCGGCTTCAGGAAGCTTTTGCAGATAGAGCAGGGCGATGCCGTGGTTCAGGACGGGAATCGCCGAGGAGGGATCGGCCTTGTGCGCGGCATCGAACTTCGCCTCCGCTTTTTCGGTGAGCTGCTGGTTCATCAGCGCGACGCCGACGTTGTTGAGGCGTCCGGCCTCAAGCGCGGTCCTGGAAGTTGCGGCGTGCGCAGAAACGGCGCAGAGAGTGAGGGCCAGCGAGAATGCCGTTGCCATGCAGATTGGGATGGAAAGGCGGCGGCCGGGCAGCGAGCGATGCAAGCGTGGCGAGATCATTGCTGGGGCTGATTATAGTGGAGTTCGGACGGCGGCTGTCGGTTGTTCTAGAGTATGGGAATGGGGGCTGGGGTCCTGGATTTTCCTGATATTTCGGTGATCTACGGGCGGTTTGAGGCTCTGATGGGGCTGTCCGCCGACGTGGGCGGATGGCTGCTGCTATATGCGGGGCTGGATCGAAACGGCGTGGCTGTGGCGATGGCGTCCAACGTGGCGGGCGCGGCTTCGCTGGGAATTGAGCCGAACGCGGAGAGGGCGAAGGCGGCGCTGCGGGCGGGCGTGTGTGATTTTGTGGTGAACGATATAGGCGAGGCGCTGCGGATTGTGAAGAATGAGATTCGGCAGCGGCGGACGGTCTCGGTGGTTCTGCAGGGCGCGGTGGACGCGGCGGTGGCAGAGATTGTGGAGCGCGGGGTGCAGCCGGAGGTGCTGGCGTTT
>JBAUHD010000088.1:0-5671 GCA_049680085.1 Acidobacteriaceae bacterium | reverse complement strand
GGTTGAGCGACGCCAATTCGAGCGAGTTCGATCCGGCGGCAACGCATCGCGTGATCTACAAACTGCGCGAGTTGACGGGTGTGGAGGAGATGGGCGGAACCATGCGGCTGGGCGCGTGGGCCTGCGTGCTGCAACCGGATTCGCTGGCGCAGGCTGCCTATGGCGCGACCGAGATCAGCGAGCGGCACCGGCACCGGTATGAGTTCAACCGCGAATATGAGGCGCTGCTGACCGGCGCGGGGCTGCGGATTACCGGGACGACTCCGGACGCGACCTATGTGGAAATTGTGGAAATTCCGGGGCACCCGTTTTTCCTGGGCTGCCAGTTCCATCCGGAGTTCAAGTCCAAGCCACTGGAGCCGCATCCGCTATTCAGCGGGTTTGTGAAGGCCAGCTATGCGAACCGGGTGAAGGCACGGAGCGAAGCTGGAGTTGCGGTGGGCCGGGCTTGACCTTATGGATTCAGGAGAATCGTGCCCTTTAATCGAGCTTTCAGCCCTCGATCGAAAGTGACGAGCCTGATTCCAGAAACCGCTGAGAAAGCTGCCAGATAAGAGTCCGCCCATTCCTTCGGCGACGATCGCGGCTTTGCACTGAACGAGCGAAAAGTCTGCTCGAGCCGGCGAGGTTCTTCGAGAAGAACTGCCACGCCGGACTGCAGCCAGTCGTCATACTCCTTCCAAGCCTGCGCCTGAGTGAGCGTGTCCCGCCCCATCACGGCTTCGGTGGTGAGCAGGCGAAGAAAGCCGAGTTGGGTGTAGCGGCAGAAAATTAACTGGGTATCTTCCAGGCTCTGAAACCACCGTAGCGCCTGAGCGTGATTCGAATGCCGCGTGGACGAGAGCGCGATCCAGACGTTGAGATCAGGGAAAGCCGATGAGATCAAATATGCGCTCATTGTCGAGGTGGAGTGCTCCGGGCTCTTTCGATTTCAAGATGGGAAGACGGACTTTTTTCCGCCGGATCAGTGACTGTTCAGGAGAGGGTCGTAAGTCATTTTCCACGCCACGCAGAATCACGTCCTTGATGCTGCGGCCTTCCTGCGCGGCCTTGGTCTTCAGCTCGCGGTAGAGGGGGTCGGGAATATCGACAGTGGTACGCATGGCCTCAGCCTACCATATTTATGGCAGCTTGTTGCTTCCACTCGACTTTACCGCGGCGTTTACCGCGATCAGCATCTCTAAAACGCCGGTCAGATTTTTCAGATCGAGCGCGTTAGCGCCATCCGACTTCGCTTCGGCGGGATTGTCGTGAACTTCGAGGAAGACGCCATCGACTCCAGCGGCGACGGCGGCGCGGGCGAGCAGGGGGATGAATTCGGGCTGGCCTCCGGAGACTCCGTTGGCGGCGGAGGGGGTCTGGACAGAGTGGGTCGCGTCGAAGACAACGGGCGCGAAGTTGCGCATGATGGCCAGCGAGCGCATATCGACGACAAGATTGTTGTAGCCGAAGGTGGTTCCGCGCTCGGTGAGGAAGACGCGGGTATTGCCGGCTTCGGTCACTTTTTCGACGGCGTGCTTCATGTCCTGAGGAGCGACGAACTGGCCTTTTTTGACGTTGACGGCTCGCCCGGTGCGCGCGGCGGCGGCGAGCAGGTCGGTCTGGCGGCAGAGGAAGGCGGGAATCTGGAGCACGTCGGCGCCCTCGGCGGCGGCTTCGCAGTGGCCGGGCTCGTGAACATCGGTGAGGACGGGCAGGCCGGTAGCCTCGGCGAGGCGGCGCAGAATGGCCGTGCCCTCTTTCAATCCGGGACCGCGAAAGCTCTTCAGCGAAGTTCGATTGGCCTTGTCGTAGGAGGCCTTGAAAATATACGGCACGCCGAGGTCGGAGGTGATGCGCTGAATGGCGTCGGCCATCTTGCGGGCGTGCGCCTCGCTTTCGATGACGCAAGGTCCGGCGATGAGGAAGAGGCGGCCCGCTCCAACGTGGACGGGGCCGATTTCAAATTCGTGGCTCACAGGACTATTGAACCACGAGGAGGGCCTGATTGCGGCTGGCCTTCGAGAAGTACGGAGATCACCTGCGAAGGCGCGGAATGCGATGCTCCAGACGCGCGGCAGAATTTCCGGGAACTCCGCTCACACGCGAACCGCCCTGACATTAGCGCGTCTGCGATGCTCCATCCATGGTGATCATGATCTTCGTGAACCGGTTTGGATCCGCGTTCCAGTCTTCAAACACCTTCGGCGCCTCTTCCAGTGGCGCCACCACGCTGACCGCTGCCTCTACTGGAAAGCGCCCCTGTTTCAGCATCTCGATCACGCTCCGGAAGTCCTCCGGCAGCGCGTTGCGCGTGCCCATGATATCGAGTTCCTTCTGCACGAACAGCTTTGTCTCATAGCAGACCGGCTCTTTCGCGTATCCGATATAGACCACCCTCCCGGTGAAAGCAACCACCTCTACCGCCGCGCGAAACGTCTGCGGCAACCCGATGGCCTCGATCACCACGTCCGGACCCATCCCGTCGGTCAAATCCGCCAAGGCCGCGTTCAGGTCCTGCCGCTGCGAATGGATCGAGTAATTCGCGCCCGCCCGCTTCGCCGTTTCCAGCTTCGTATCATCGATGTCCACAGCAATGGTTTTTGCCCCACGAAACGCCGCCGCCGCGACCGCCCCCAGACCCACGCCGCCGCACCCTAAAATAGCCACCGTATCCTTTTCCGACACGCGCGCCCGCGCAACCGCGTGGAAGCCCACCGTCAGCGGCTCCACCAGGCACAGTTCCTGCAGGCTCAGCCGGGCGGGATAGAGCTTTTCCACCGGGACGGTTATGTATTCGGTCAGCGCGCCATCCCGCTGCACGCCCATCGTCTGGTTTGACCGGCAGGCATTGCTCCTGCCACGCCGGCATGCGGCGCATTGGCCGCAGCTGGTGTAGGGCAGCACCGTAACGTCTGTGCCGGGCGAAAGCTCCGGAGCCTCTTCTTTGATCTCCACAATGGTTGCGGCAATCTCATGCCCGGGAATTCTTGGGAACGACACCATCGGGTTGCGCCCCCGAAACGAGTTCAGGTCGCTGCCGCAAAGCCCCACACGCCTCACCCGTAGCAGCGCCTCGCCTGGTTTTGCTTCGGGTTCCGGAACATTTTCGATCACCGTTCTTCCGGGGGCCTCGATCTTCAATGCTTTCATTCGTTATTCCTTCCAATAACCCCAACTGGCCTAACAGCGCAAGGACCGGCGGAATGTGGACCCACTACAAAAAACGGTCGCATCCTCAAGGACCACCTCATCCCCAACAGCCAATGGCCAGTCGAAGTACGCGAAATAATAGTAATGAAGAACGCCGGCATCGAGCCTTCTCAACTTTCCGCGGAACCAACCAGCCGGCAATGGGCGCGCGGGAATTTCACGGCATCGAGACCAGGGATGAATGATTGAAAAGACTGGAGGCGCGGGTCGGGATCGAACCGACGCATAAAGGTTTTGCAGACCTCTCCCTTACCACTTGGGTACCGCGCCCTTGAACAGGTCATACTAATTCAGGTGGGGATGGATTTGCCAGCCAGGGCCGCTTGCCCGCAGGCCGGCTGACTGGAGCGGGAGACGGGACTTGAACCCGCGACCCTCGCCTTGGCAAGGCGATGCTCTACCACTGAGCTACTCCCGCTTGGGTACTTCACTGAGTATATCGGCGGGGGCAAACCCGGTCAATCAATGGCGTGGCGGTGCTTGAAGTGCTCCGCGAAGTGTTGGCCGCGCAGCCGGCGCGAGCGCCTTCGCGGGGGTTTGCGGGCAAACGCTGGTAAACTAGGAGGGAGCGAGCTTCCGCCGGATTCCGCGCCGGCGCGTTTCCCGATGACCAACTCTATTCCACCTCCGATCGCCATCAGCGAGTATCTGCATACGAGCTTTACGCCGGACTGCGATTACGTGGACGGCATTGTGGAAACGCGGAATGTGGGCGGCGTGGAGCACGCGGCGGCGCGGCGCGCGCTGCTTGCCTGGATTGGCCAGCGGGGACGGGAGTGGGGAGTTCGCGCCGAGCCGGAGGTTCGCGTCCAGACTTCGGCCTCTCATGTTCGCGTGGCCGATGTTGCGCTGATCGCCGACGGCGAGCCGGGCGGACAGGCGATCGAGAAGCCGCCAGTGGCGGTGATCGAAATTCTTTCTTCGGAAGACAATATTCAGCACGCCACCGAGCGGCTGGAGGATTATCGGCGGATGGGCGTGAAGAGCGTCTGGGTGGTCGATCCCGCGGCGCGCAAGGGCTTTGACGCCTCGGGCGCGGATTGGGTCGAGAGCGAGCGGTTCACGGCTCCGGAGAGCCCGATTGCCGTGGATCCGGCCGCGATTTTCGCGGAGATGGACCAGGGCAGCGCCCGGTAGCCCATTCCCGATTCAAGACTGCAACCCAACGTAATTAGGAAATCCCTGTGAACGCGATTTGCGGCGCAGGATCAATAGAAAGAGATTAGGACAAACCTGTGAGCACCATCAGAAATATCGCCATTATTGCCCACGTGGACCACGGCAAGACCACTTTGGTGGACGCCATGCTTCGCCAATCCGGAACCTTTCGCGCCAATGAGGCCGTCGCCGAGCGCGTGATGGACTCGAACGAACTGGAGCGCGAGCGCGGCATTACGATTCTGGCCAAGAACACGGCGATTTTTTACCACGACCAGAAGATCAACATTGTGGACACTCCGGGCCACGCCGATTTTGGCGGCGAGGTGGAGCGCGCGCTGAAAATGGTGGACGGCGTGATGCTGCTGGTCGATGCCTCCGAGGGCCCGCTGCCGCAGACCCGGTATGTGCTGTCGAAGGCACTGGAACTCGGCCTTCCTGTCATCCTCACCATCAGCAAAATCGACCGCGGCGACGCCCGCCCGCAGGAAGTGCTCAACGAGGTCTATGACCTCTTTATCGATCTCGACGCCAATGAGGACCAGCTCGAATTTCCCGTCCTCTACATCAACGGCAGAGTCGGTACCGCGACCAAGGACCTGGCCCAGCCCGGCGAAAACCTCCAGCCTCTCTTCGCGCAGATCCTCGAAACCATCCCCGCCCACAGCGGAGATCCCGACGCGCCGCTGCAAATCCAGATCGCCAACCTCGACTACTCCGATTACCTCGGACGCCTGGGCATCGCGCGCGTCTTCAACGGAACGCTCCACACCGGCGATGAAGTCCATATCTGCAAGCTCGACGGCTCGCTCGAAAAGACCCGCATCACCAAGCTCTTCAGCTTCAGCGGACTCAAGCGCATCGATATTACCGAAACCGAATTGGGCGACATCGTGGCCGTTGCCGGAGTCACCGGAATCACCATCGGCGAAACCATCACCAGCATTGAAAACCCCACTCCCATGCCGCCCATTGTCATCGACGAGCCGACCATCGCCATGCAGTTCTCGGTCAACAACTCGCCCATGGCCGGACGCGAGGGCCGCTACGTCACCTCACGCAATCTGCGCGAGCGGCTCGACAAGGAACTGCTCACCAACGTCTCCATCCGCGTGGAAGAAACGGGGAGTCCGGACAGCTTCAAGGTGCTGGGGCGCGGCGAGCTTCAGCTTGCCATTCTCATTGAAATGATGCGCCGCGAGGACTTCGAGCTTACCGTGGGGCGGCCCGAAATCGTCACCCGCACGATTGGCGGCAAACTGATGGAGCCGGTCGAGCACCTCACCATCGACATCCCCGACAACTTTGTCGGAACTGTGAT